>JAICKM010000194.1 GCA_025927935.1 Chloroflexia bacterium
ACAAAGGCGAGCCGGGGGACTGCATGTATATCATCATCCGCGGCGAGGCGCGCGTTCACGACGGCGAGCACCAGATGAATTATCTGCGCCGGGGCGACATCTTTGGTGAAACGGCGGCCCTGGACGGGCTATCGCGCGTGGCGACCGTAACGGCGGTGTTCGACCTGGCGTTGCTGGAGATCGACCGGACCGCCCTGTTCGCCCTGATGCGCGAGAGCATCGCGGCCATGGAGGGCATCGTGCGCGGGCTGACCCGCTGGGCGCGACCCACGCTCCACCAGAGCAGCGCGGATTACCACTATATCCAGGCCATGACGCGGCTGACCGCGGCGGCGGCCCAGGTCGAGGCGGGCGTCTATGAGCCGGAAGGGTTGGACGGGGTAGCGGCGCGCCCCGACGACCTGGGCCAGTTAGCCCGTTTGTTTCAGCGCATGATCCGCGAGGTCTACACGCGCGAGCAGGCGCTTCAGCAGCAGGTGGTGGAATTGCGGATCGAGATCGACCGCGCGCACCAGGCCCGGCAGGTCGCGCAGATTGTGGATACCGGCTATTTCCAGCACCTGCGCGACGAGGCCCGCGATTTGCGCCAGATGCTGGGCGCAGCCGCCGGGCCGGCCCAGCCACCTGCGGCCCGCCCCCTAGATGAGGTCGCAGTCCCCTCCCCACGGGAGCCGTAAACATGGCGCAGATCATTTCCCTGCACTCCTTTCGCGGCGGCACAGGCAAGTCCAATACGACCGCCAACCTCGCCACGCTGCTCGCCGGGGAAGGCCGGCGGGTGGGGGTGATCGACACCGATATCCAATCCCCCGGCATCCACGTGCTCTTCGGGCTGCGCGGGCCGCAGATCACCCACGCACTCAACGACTACCTGTGGGGCCGGTGCAGCGTCGCCGACATTGCCCGGCCCGTGCTACAGGACGTGCTTCCCGACCGGCTCTTCCTGATTCCATCCAGCATCAAGGCCGACGACATTGTGCAGGTCATCCGCCAGGGCTACGATGTGCGGCGCTTGACCATGGCGTTTCGCGAATTGATCGACCACCTGCACCTGGATGTGCTCCTGATTGATACCCACCCTGGCCTGAACGAAGAGACGCTGTTCGCGCTGGCGATATCGACCACCCTGGCAATCGTGCTGCGCCCCGACCAGCAGGATTACGAGGGTACGGGCGTGGCGGTGGAGGTAGCCCGGTCGCTGGAAGTGCCGCGCCTGGTGCTCGTCGTCAACAAGAACCCGCCCGATTTCGACGAACGGGCACTGGCGGAGCGCGTGGCGCAGACATACCAGTGTCCGGTGGCGGCGGTGCTGCCGCACAGTGACGAGATGATGAAGCTCGCCAGCGCGGGGATTTTCGCTCTGCGCTACCCTGGACATCCGCTGACGGCCCGCCTTCGGGAGCTGGCCGCGCAGTTGGTGGCGCCCTGATCGTCCGACCCCGGCGTTTCCGGCACGCGGTTGGCGCCACACTGCCAATCTGGCCGCCTACAGGAGCAGACAATGGGTGGGAATCTTGGATTGAGCAGGGAAGCGTTGCTGGGGGGCGCGCCCTTACCCCGGCGGGTCAACACCCAGGTATATCTGATCGAAGCGCGCACCGCCCACCTGGCAGCCCAATCCCGGCACCAGCGCAGCCCGTTTGTCCCGGCGCGAACCATTGAAGAGCGCAACCGGGTCTATCTCCAGTCGCTCAAGCTGGGCACGGAACCCTCCGAGCGCCCCGCGGTCCAGGATCTGGAGCGCTTCGGCCCGCAATGGGCCGACCTCGTTCCTGATGAACCAGGCTACCGGGCCGCCATCGCTCATACGCTAGGCACCCGCTACCACATGCCCTACCGCTATGTGCCCCGGCTGCGCGCTGCCCTCGGCCTTGATACGCCCGCAGTCCAGGAAGCCTACCAGCGCCTGTATGGCGCACCCATCGCGCAGATCTTCGTTCCGCGCCTGGGCGCCAGGGAGCGACTGGCCTGGGTCGCCGCCACGGCTGGTGAGCGGGCCGAAAACCTGCCGCCGTTCTGGGCCGCCTTCGCCCTGACGCTGACCGAAACCGTCGGCGCGGGCGTGCTGGCGCTGCCGATCGCCGTCGCCGGGGTCGGACCTTTGCCGGGCGCGGCCATTCTGATCGTGCTCGGCCTCGTCAACTTGCTGACGGTCGCCTGCCTGGCCGAAGCCAGCGCGCGCACGGGCGCGCTGCGCTATGGCAACGCCTTCGTCGGCCAATTGATCCGCACCTACCTGGGCCGCCGGGCTACCTTGATCCAGGCGCTGTCCCTGATCCTCTTAACCTTCCTGGTTCTGCACGCCTATTACATCGGCTTCGCGACCACGCTGGCCGCCGCGACCGGGCTGCCCGCCGGCCTGGTCATGGCGCTGTTGTTCCTCGTCGGTCTCTATTATCTGCGGCGAGGCTCCCTGGACACGACCGTCGGCTCGGCTATGATCGTGAGCGGCATCAACATCGTGCTGATCCTGATACTGACCGGGGTCGCCTTCGCTTACGCAAGTCCGCAAAACCTGGCCTATGCGAATCTGCCGTTTCTCGCGGGCCGGCCCTTTGACGCCGGGATTCTGCAACTCATCTTCGGCACGGTCCTGGCCGCTTACTTCGGCCATATCTCGGTGAGCAACGGCGCCCAGTTTGTACTGCGCCGCGACCCGAGCGGGCACGCGCTGATCCGCGGCAGCGCGGCGGCGATGGCGACGGCCACGTTTCTCTATGTGTTCTGGGTGCTCGCCGTCAACGGAGCGGTCGGCCATGCCAGCCTGAGCGCGGAGCAGGGCACAGCCCTGGTGCCGCTCGGGCGGGTCGCGGGGTGGGCGGTCCCGTTGCTGGGCTCGGTATTCACCGCCCTGGCGATGGGCATGGCAAGCATCCATTACGCGCTGGCCCTGTACAATCTCGTCCAGGAGCAACTGCCCCGCCGCGCCACCGGTCCGGACCTTGCGCCGGCGACGCCCGGTACGGTCGCAGCCCGCCGCAGCGGCGGTTTCCGGACAGCGATTCTGGGCCGGCAGGGCCGCTTCCTCATCGGGGCCAGTCCGGTAGTGGTGATCTTCCTGGGCAGCGAGTGGCTCCTGTTGACGGGGAGCGGGTCATTCAGCGGCACCCTCAGTGTGATAGGGGTCGTGCTGGTAGCGCTGCTGTCGCTGATCTTCCCGGTCCTGTTGCTGGCGGCCAGCCGTCGTAAAGGAGACGCCGTCCCCACCGGTTTAATACCGGGGCTAGGTCATCCGTTGGTGCTCGGTGGCATTTACCTGTTGGGCGTGGCCAGCCTGTTCCTGCATGGCCTGGTGATCTGGGAGAACCCACTGGCGCGGGGCGTGGCCCTGTTAGCAGGGGTGATTAGCCTGGCCCTGACCGTCGTGGTGTGGCGCGCCGGGGCCTTCCAGGCCCGGCTGGTGGTGGAGATACGCCGTTATCTCGGTAGTGGGCCGCCCGCCCTGGTGAGCGTTGTCGGTGCCGGATCCCCCATCCAGGCGGACCTCCAGTTGCTGGACCAGGATCGCGCTGCCCCGCGGCCGGAACAGGCCGCCAACCGCGCGGTCCCGACTTTCGCCACCTATGCAGTGGTGAACGTGCCGGCCACGCCCACCCGCGAACTGAAAGTTTGGGCGCATGAGATCACGCCGGACGGGAACTCACAGGGGCTACCGGCCGAAGTGCAGATCGCCGACGGAGCCACCGCGCCGCCATCCGCCCTACCCCTGGTGGAGGGGCAGATATTGCTGCCGTTCAGCGGCGGCCCGTGCCAGGTGCAACTAAATTTCTCGGGATCCGATACCCACGCCGGCGCGGCCCCGCCCCACCCATCTTGATTTCCCCTGCCAGGCGGGTGCTTTTGTGGATGGGCTGTGTACAAATGACAGGTTTTGCCGGCAGCGACAGGTCCGGTTGAACCGTGCTCCGTATCCCGAGCCTCGCAACTTCAATCCTTGCAACGGAACCGCCGAGAGCTATGTCGAAATGGCATACGCGCCCATAATCGTCAAGCGGTCAAAGTTTGAGTCTAGAGACTGTCATCAGCAGCGCGCTGCTGACGGATTGGCGAGGAATCAGTAGGTAGACAGAGACGAGATCCTCCCGATGGACGGCATGCTGACGCTGACTCTCGGGCTGCTCAGTCCGTTCCCTTGGCTCCCCGCGGTCGGGCCGCGCCATACGATGAACCCGATTATGCAGCGATGCGCGCCTGCTCCACATCTCCTGAGTGCCGGAATCCTTCCAGCGTGTTGGAAAACCCGAGCGGCCCTGCCGGATGCCGTGCCGGCTGCTAAGGCGCTTTTTCACCATGATTTAGCAGCCGTGAGCACGAAATCGACAGCCGCTTGGACCACGGGGCCAATCTCCAGATCGTAGGAACGGCCCTACGGGGGTTTTT
Organism: Chloroflexia bacterium; assembly: GCA_025927935.1. The sequence goes on from JAICKM010000194.1 coordinate 4,381, forward strand.
CAACACGCTGCTTCCTTTTTGAGACCGCTGCTGGATATTGAGTGGTAGAGCGGATGAGTCGCTCACTGCTGCTTATCGCCACTCCCGATGGTAACTGTTCATCATCGCCAAGGCTGCTCAATGTGCCGGGCAGGTCGGCCCCTGGTCGGCGATGCCGTATTTCGTGCGCTCATCGGGCGTCAGGTCACGGGTCAGCACGCTGCATAGATAGTGGATGGTATCGTGGTAGTCGGCATACCAGAGTCGGGCGGTGCCGTCTTCGCTGGCGGTCAGGACGGTCTTGCCATCCGCTGAAAACGCGACGGAGCGCACCGCCGCGCGGTGGCCCGTGAACCGGCGCAGCTCCTGGCCCGTCTGCGCGTCCCACAGCCGCGCCGTCTGGTCGGAGCCGCCCGTGAGTGCGTACCGGCCGTCCGCCGAGAACCCCACACAGAAGACTTGCCCGGTGTGCCCCAGGAACTGGCGCACCTGCGTACCGCTGGCAAGATCCCACAGGCGGGCGCTGCCGTCGTCGCTGGCCGTTAGCAGGTGTTTGCCGTCGGGCGAGAAGGCGACGTCGTTCACGGTCGCGCTGTGCCCGTGCAAGACCTGGCGCTCCTCGCCGGTCGCGGGATCCCAAATCCGCACGGTGGTATCGCCGCCGCCGGTGGCGACCACCGAGCCGTCGGGGGCGACAGCCAGGGCGAGGATGCTCCCGCTATGGCCCGTGAAGCGGCGCAGTTCGCGGCCCGCCGCCGCGTCCCAGACGCGCGCCGTACCGTCCGCACTGGCCGTGACGATCTGCGTGTCGCCGGGCAGGAAGAGAGCACGATTGACCTCCGCGCTGTACCCCGTGAAGCGATGTAGTTCCTTGCCGGTGTTGGCATCCCAGAGTTTGACGGCTTCGTCCCCATCGGCCGTGAGCAACCGCTTGTCGTCCGCCGAGAACACCGCGTTCAAAACGCCGCCCAGATCGCTCGCGGCTATGCGCTGCAACTCCCGGCCGCTGGCCGCATCCCAGACGCGGAGGGTGTCGTCGTTGCTCCCGGTCACAACCCGCTTGCCGTCGTGGGAGAAATAGGCCGTCCAGAGCTGGTCGGTGTGCCCAATAAATTGCGGCAGGCCAGGGGCGGGAGCGGAGCCGGGCCCAGAGGGCGCCCCCGCGTGCCAGAGCAGCGCCGTGCCGTCGTCGCTGCCGGTCGCCAGCCATTGGCCGTCCGGCGAGAAGCCCACGCCGAACACCGCCGCGCTGTGGTCGGCGAGGATCTGTAGCGTCTGGCCACTGGCGACGTCCCACAGCCGCGCCGTGTTGTCATTCGCGGCCGTGAGGATGCTCTTGCCATCCGGGGCATAGGCGACATTGGTAACTGCTCCGTCGTGCCCCGCGAAAACCTGGAGGAGCTGGCCGCTGGCGATATCCCACAGCCGGGCATCCTGGTCCAGCCCGCCGGTGAGCAGATCCTTGCCGGCCGGCGAGAACACTACCATGTGGCCCGGTTGGAAGACCTGTAGGGGCTGACCCGTGGCGGTGTCCCAGAGCTGGACGAAATTGCCTTCGCTGGACCCGGTGGCTACATATTTGCCGTCCGGAGAGAACCGGGCGGCGTCGATGCCGCCGGGTTTGGCTGAGATGACCCGGACAAGCCGGCCCGTCGCCGCATCCCAGAGCCGGGCGGCGCTGAGCAGGTCGCCGGTCACCAGGTACTTGCCGTCCAGCGATAAGTCCATGCCTGTGCCCCCCGACGGCTGCTGGACGGTGAGCAGGATCTGGCCGGTGGCGGCATCCCAGATGCGGGCCGTCCCCTCATCGCCGAAGGTCGCAATGCGCCGGCCGTCGGACGAGAACACGACCCTGTTGAGGGGTTTCGAGTAGCCCGCCAGGGCCCGCACCTGCTGGCCCGTGGCGACGTCCCAGAGCCGGGCCATGTGGTCCGCGCCGGAGGTCACCAGATATTTGCCGTCCGGGGAGAACATGAGATCCCAGACTGTCGCGCCGTGGTTGAAGCGCCGCACCGGGTAGTCCAGATCGGCGGCCGGCAACAGGACGGCATCGGCCTGCGGGGAGTACTGCATGTTCATCGAGCGGATGCTGAGCAGGGCGATCAGCTCGCTGGGGCCGTGCGCAGACAGCAGGTTGTTGGCCTCGGCGGCCACCCGCAGCGCGTCCGCGTGGGCAAAGTTGTCCTGGGCCAGTTGTTCATTGGCCTGCGCCAGCTGGCTTCGGTTGAGTGCCCAGACCGACAGTAGGGCAGCCACCACCAGAAATACCGCCAGCCCAGCCACCAGAAAGCGCAGACGGCTGGCAGCCCGCTTTTGCAGCGCCAATTCGCGTACCTCGCGCTGCTGCTCCGCCGCTTCCAATCGCTGTTGCTCGGCCAGGCTCGCCGCCAGGTACGCGTGTTCTTCGGCGGTGAGCGCCAACGCAGCATCTCCTCCGTTACCAGCTTCGCTCAGTTCCTCCGAGCTAGCAATACTGATACCGTCTGCTTGCCTCTGCAGCGATGCGAACTGGGCCAGGCGCGCTCCGGTGGCCAGGAAGCTTGGCTCCTGCCCGGCTGCCTGCCATTCCGCGACCGAGGACATTAGCCGCCGCTGCACCAGCAGCCGCTCCCGGCTGCTGTCGAGCCATTCGCGTAGCCTGGGCCAGCTGCGCAGCAGCGCCTCGTGCGCTACCTCGACTGTGGGACCGCCGGTCAAGGGATCCCGGTCGAAGGTCAGCATCCGGTAGCGCCCAAACAGGTCGAGCACGTTCCCGAGCGCCTCTTCGTCGCGCGCAGCCGAAGCTATCTCCGACCTGCGCGCTCGCCTGCGGGTGTCTTCGGTGCCGGTGCCCGTTTCCTCACCCAGCGTGACCAGGCGCAGGAACAACTGGCGGGCCTCGCTCCGCTCGGCCGGCGCCAGGCCGGTGTACAGCTCCTCGGCCCGCCGGGCCAGGGCCCCCGGCACGCCCCCGCTCTGCCGGTACGCACGCAGGGTGAGGACCCGGCCGTTGCGGCGCTCGTAGAGCTCGGTGAGCGCATACTGCAGCAGCGGTAGGGCCCCCGGTTGCTCCGCCACATCCTCGATGATAGCCACGGGGAGGTCTGCTTCCAGCCGGAGCCCGGCGCGCTCGGCCGGGCCGGTAATCGCCCGGTATAGCTCGTCGGGGGTGAGGGGCCCTACTACCTCGGTACGCCTACCCACCAGCTCGGTCGAGGGCACATAGAGCAGGGGGTGGCCATAGAAATCGGCGCGCAACGTGACGACCACCCACAGGCGGCTGCTGGGATCGCGCATGGCCTCGAAGAGGTTGCGCAGCAAGTCGGCCCGTTCCTGCTCGCTCCGGGTGAGCGTAAACAGTTCTTCAAACTGGTCAATCACGAGGAGCATCTCGGTGCGCCCGTCCGCCGGGAGTACACGCTTGACCGCGCGTACCAGCCCGCGCTCGCCGTCCCGCAACTGCTCCAGCAGACTCGATGGCGGGTTGACGGCGACTCTCAGGAGGGCCGCCTCGATCTCTTCGAGCGGATGGGTGCCCGGCACGATGTCCACGATGAGGGGCTGCAATCCACCGGGCAGCAACTCCCGCCGCAGGGTGGGGAGGAGGCCGGCGCGCACCACGCTCGACTTGCCGCTGCCGGAGGGTCCAACAACGGCCAGGAAGCGCGATAGCTCCTCCGCGGCCGCCAGGCGCTCCCTGAGCCGGGCCGTCAAGGCTTCACGCCCGAAGAAGTCGGCGGTATCTTTCTCCCCGAACGCGCGCAGCCCTTTATAGGGGTTCGCCAACGCGTCCGGCCGCCCGTCTGCTTCAGCAGATAGGGAGGCTATGGACGGGGCAAAGGGCTCAGACGCGGCCGTTGGTGGGCCGGCGCTGGTGGAAAGCGGTTCCGGGCGCCCGGTGCGCGCCCATTGCACAAAGGAGCTTTGCCGGTCGGACGGTACCTGGAGGCGGGCCACCAGCAGCTCGGCGAGCTGGCGCGAGGGCCGGGCCTGGCCCCCCTCGATCTTGCCGACCATATCGGGCGAGCAGCCGGCGAGCTCGCCGAGCTGCTCCTGCGTCAGGTCGAGCTCCTTGCGCCGGCTCTTGAGCCATGCGCCAAACGACGAGTCACCGCTCATAGCCGTCCCTTGCCCCGAGCCATTGCTGACGTTGCTCGCCTCGCTGCGCTAGGCCAGCGGACGTTACGCGGGTCCGGCGAGAGGCCTTTCGGATTCTATTCGGGTAATGTTCAGGCTAATTATATCACCTTTCCCTTCCGCTACAATCCCTATTCTGCTTCAATACAGGCACAGCCTCCGAGTGGAGCAGCCACTCCACAAAGAGGCTGCTAACGCGCACACAGCCCTTGGCGGGTGGCTGCCTTGCTGAAGAGGCTCGTGGCGCAATAGCCCGCAAGCAAGATCGTGGTTGCCTGGCCGGCGTAGCGGCACGATACAAGCCGGCAGACATCATGAAGAACGAGAAAGGACAGAGGCGATGAAACGGATACGAATGCTGACCACACTCGGTCTAGCCGGCTTGATGATCCTGGCGGCGCTGGTCACCACGCGCCCAGCGCCGGTAGCCGCGAGCGCGGACCAGCCCAACGACCAGACCCAGGCCCGGCTACGCTTCAACCAGTGCGTGGACGGCGCGCCACTGGTTGACGTGTATGTGAACGGCCAGGTCGTCGTGAACGGTGGGGTCGCGCAGATTAAACTGGCGCCCCTGACAACCAACGGCTACCAGTATCTCGCGCCGGGCACCTACCATGTCGCCCTGGCGCCGAGTGGCCAGGGCCTCGACCACCCGTTCCTCGGCCCGCTCGACGTGCCGGTGGCCGCGGGCCATCGCTACACGGTCGTCGCGCTCGGCCAAAAGGAAGATGCCACCCATAAGGCGCTGGTGATCGACGAGACCGCGGCCTACCAGGCGATCAACGGAAACCCGCCCGATAGCCTGCATACGGCCCACATCACGGTCAACAATATCAAGGGCGTCCTGGCAATTAGCTGGTTTATGGGGGGCAAAGTAGAAGAGAATGGCGTTGCCTACAGCGACTACCAGGCTGCGCTATGGCCTTCGGTCGCCCCGAGCTTTGGCATAACGCTGACCGGCGCGACCGGCGCGTCGCCGTACCAGATTGACCAGACGATTGCCAACCCGCCAGGCTCAGACAACATGGATTGCGATTTCGGCGCCTATCCGAACGGCGACAGTCGCACCACGCCCAATACGAGCCTGCTGAATCCGATTGACTTCTTGCACAGCTATACTGCGTTGGCCCCCACCACGAATGGGGCAACGCCCACGTTCGACACCTTCCTGTCCGCGCTACAGAAGACCGGCCTGACGCAGTTGCTCAAAACAGGCGGCCCCTTTCTGCTATTGGCACCGACCGACGCTGCCTTTGCGGCCCTGCCCAAAGACCAGCGCGACGCCCTGCTGGCCGACCCGCAGGCGCTGGGCGACCTCCTGCGCTCTCATATCGTAGACGGCTACTACCCGCCGCGGAGCTTGAGTCCGAACCCGCCCAACACCGACATCAACCGCACGGTGACGAATATGCTGGGCGCGCCGCTCGTGCTGCTGAAAAACGGCGATGGGTCGCTGCTGGTAAACGGCCAGGCGGTGAGCGATAGCGACACCGTGTTTGTGGCTACCGGCACCCGCCTGATCGAGATCAATAGCCTGATCCTGCCGACCACCCAAGCGGCGACGCCGGTGGCTGGCACGCCTGCCGCAGTTGCGACACCTACTGTCCTGACAACCGGGTCGACTCCTGATCTACCCAAAACAGGGGCAGGCGTGAATTCCGCGGCGGTGCCTGCGCTGCTCGTGGTGCTCGCCCTCCTGGTAATGCTGCTCGGCGGGATCATGGTCGCAGAGGCTGCCCGCAGGCGATCCGCCCAGCACGACAGCATCAGGCCCCGCTGACGGTGCTAGCGCCAGTTCCGTGGCGTAG
>JAICKM010000888.1 GCA_025927935.1 Chloroflexia bacterium
GGCCGGTTTCAAACCGGCCCCCTACATGAACCATTGAAAGGCGCGCGATGAATCCTCTGAAACTGGCCTATATCGGCGGCGGCAGCGCCTATGCGGCGGGCGTCGTTCGCTCCTTCGCGGCAGCTGCCCTGCGCGACCGCGATGCTTTCGCGGACGGAGAGATTGCGCTGATGGATCTCGACGCCGGGAACCTGGAGACGGTGTCGGCGCTGGGGCGGCGCATGGTGGCCGCAGCCGGGGCGCCGCTGCGCATCACGGCGACCACCGACCGGGCGCGCGCCCTCGACGGCGCGACCTTCGTGCTGACCTCGTTCCGGCCCGGTGGCTTGCAGGCGCGCGCCCTGGATGAGCGCATCCCGCTCGACTTCGGCATCCTCGGCCAGGAGACGGTGGGGCCGGGCGGCTTCTTCTTCGGGCTGCGCAGCCTCCAGGTGATGCGCGACCTCTCCGCCGAGATGGCCCGCCTCTGTCCCGACGCCTGGCTGCTCAACTACACCAACCCGACCAACATCATCGGCGAGGCGGTGAGCCGCTACACGAAGCTGAACGTGCTGGCGCTGTGCGACGGCGGCAAGCACGACGCCTACCATATCGCGGGCCTGCTCGGCTACCGGCCCGATCAGGTAGAGTTCCGTGGCCTGGGCCTGAACCACGCCACCTGGTCCACGCGCTTCCTGCTCGATGGGCAGGACGGCATCGCCCTGCTGCGCGAGGCGGCCCCGCGCCTGCTGGCCGATGAATCGATCATCCCGAAGACCAAGCGCATGATCCGCCTGGCGCTGCGCTATAACCGCCTGCCCAACGAGTACATGCAGTATTATTATTATCCGCAAGAGACAGTGGCCGAGGCGCGCGCTGCCGCCGCGGGCCACACCCGCGCGGAGGCGATCATGGCCGAACTGCCGGACATCTTCGCCCACTACCGCGAGCAGGCGGACCAGCCCGAACCGCACCTGACCCATCAGCGCGGCGGGGGCGGCTTCGGCGACTTCGCCGTCGAGATTCTGCGTGCCATCCTGTGCGACGAGGGCCGCGTGGAGATGCTGAACGTGCCCAACCTGGGCACGTTGCCCGGCCAGCCGCCCGAACGTGTAGCCGAGGTTCCCTGCCGCCTGGATCGCCACGGCGCCACGCCGCTGGCCCAGGGGCCGCTGCCCACGGAACTGCACGGCCTCATTGCCGCGCTGGCCGACTACCAGGCGCTCGCCGCCACCGCCGGATGGGAAGGCGACGCGCACAGCGCCATGCACGCCCTGGCCGCCAATCCGCTTTGCTGGCACCTGGACGCCGATCAGGTAGATGCCCTCTATGCGCGGCTGGCCCAGGCCCATGCCCAGTGGCTGCCCGCGCGCTTGCTGCCTGCCGCCTAGCCGCCGGGGGTGCAGGCCGGGCGCCCGGCCTGCAACCCGCATACCCCCACGCGCGTATCTCTGGTATAATGCCAGGGATGACTACCCAAACAGAAGAACTCAGCAATAGCGATGAGGCGCCCGCCTGGGCGGAGTGGCGCGAGCGCGTGGCCTCGCCGGACGATCTGGCGGCCTGCGTCGAGGCGCTGGGCCTGCTGCCCCTGCGGGCCGAAGCGCCCTGGCCCGCCCTCTGGCAGATGCTCGCGCCCGGCACCACGACCACCACGGCCTGGACCTGGGTTGGTGAGTTGATCAACCGCCGGCAAATCTTTTCCGGGCGCGTGTTGCCGGGGCTGGAGAGCGTCTGTCTCACCTCGCTGCCGGTGTTTGCGCTGGCCTTTGCCCGCGGACCGGGCAGCGACCCCCTGGCCGGGTATAGAGCGGGCCGGTTCGGCATCACCGGCAAAGCGGTGGTCGAACTGCTGTTGGCCCGCGGCCCGCTGACCATGCAGCAGATCCGCCTGGGGTTGGGCCAGCACAAGCGCTTCCTGGTCCACGACACGCCCAAGGTGATGGCCGAATTGGAGCGTGCCCTGACCGTGATTGCCGGGGGACCGGAACTGGCCGCCGCCTGGCGCCCCACCGAGGCCAAGAACCGCCCGCCGGCCCGTCCACCGTCGCGCTTTAACCCGCCGCCCAGCAAAGATCTCGATCTGCGCGTCTGGGAACTGACGATGCGCTGGGCGCCGCCCGCCGCCCTGGCCGCCGCCGACCGTTTACGTGAGCACCCGCCGCAGGCCCGCGAGGGCTTGCGCGCCCGGCTGCTCGCCCTCCATCCGCGCGTCACCGGCGCCGAGTTGGACGCCTTATTAGGAGAGGACCCGCACCCATGAGCCGGCGACCCACCGACCCCCCTGCCTCTACCCCACCCTCCGGCCCTGGCGGCCGCCGCCGGCCCACCAGCGTGCGCGACGAATACGAGGAGCGTTTTGTGCGCGGGCGCGGCCAGCCGCCGCCTCGCCCGCCCACCGCGCCGCGGGCGTCACGCCTGCCCGGCGGCTGCCTGATCCTGGTCGCCGTCGTCGTGCTGCTGTTTATCCTGGGGCCGATCCTGCTGGAGCTGTCCGTCGATTGGCAGTGGTTTGGCAGCCTGGGCCTGCAAAGCGTGTATGGCACGCGGCTGACCGCAGCCATCGGCGTTTTCGCCGCCGGCCTGGTGGTCGCCGCGCTGTTCTTCGCGCTCAACTGGATGATCGCGCGGCGCATCGCCGTGCCGCGCGACCTGTTCCCCGGCCAGCAACTCGACATCTCGCAGCGCGCGTTGGGCCTGGGCATCGGCGTGGCCGTCGTGCTCGTCAGCC
>JAICKM010001059.1 GCA_025927935.1 Chloroflexia bacterium
CACGTGCACGTCGTCCGTGCGCCGCAGCTCCTGCGGGACATGATCGCCAGCGTGGCGGCCGACGACGCCGGTGCCGCCGCAGCCGTTGCAGTCGGTCACCAGGTCGATGCGCGCCTTGCAGTACCAACACAGCGATGCCGGGATCGCCTCCCGGATGGCGTGGCCAAGCGCCTGCGCCTGTTGCCGCATCGCCTGCAGGTGCGCCGGCGCCACCGGCTTGCCCGCCTGGCCGATCTTCGTGATCTCGCCGACGATGCGGCGCGCGTCGCCCTCGAGCCCCGTTAGCCACGCGTGCGCCCCCAGGATGCCCTCAACCAGATCAGGCGCCACGGGCAGCCCGAACGCCTCGAAGCTGGGTGGCAGCGCCGGGGCAGCGGGCGCCGCTTCCTGTTTTTCGACCTCGGGCGAGGCCTTTTTCTCTTCGCGCTTCTTGGCGCGCTGCTTCGCCTTTTTGACGGACGCTGGCTTGATTCCAGCGGCCTGCGCAACGACCGCGTTCGCTTCTTGTTTTGCACGCTGAGGGGCGGGGACAGGTGTCCCCACGGCCGACTGCGTCACTTCAGTGATTTCGCGCTCTTCTGTGCGTGCGTACTCGGCGATCAGTGACGTCCGGTCGTCCTGGCGGCGGTGCAGGTTCTCCGCGATCTGCATGCGCCGCAGCTCGGTCGCCGTGCCCTCCACAAGCCGCACCTCGATCTGCTTCTCGCGCAGGCTCATCAGCGCGGCGACGCGGTCATGGCCGACCACCAGCTTATTGGTCTTCGCCTCGACCACCGGCGGCTCGATGGTCCCGTGCTCCCGGATGGACGTCGCCAGCTCCGTGATCCGCGGCGCCGCCTTCGTCGCCGCGAAGTTCCCGGGCAGCACGATCGACTTGAGCGCCACCCGCTTCGTGCCCAGCCACTTCACCGGCCACCGCCCAGCGAGAGCAGCAGGACGGTCAGCACGCACGCGGCGCCGACCAGCAGGCGCGCCGCCAGCTCGCCCGGCCTCACGCCCGCACCGCCTTCAGGACCTTCAGAGCGGCGCGGAAGGCCCGCGCGTGGCGCTCGATGACCGGCCGGTAGGCGAACGACTGCCTACGGCGGCCCTGCTTCTGTCGGGGCGACTGGATTTGAACCAGCGGCCTTTCGGTCCCGAACCTTATGGTCGGAGTGTCCATGGCAACCTCTCAAATCACCTGAACGAGCCCGCGGCGTCACCGAAGTTGGGCGCCCCGTCGCCGCCGACGAGCCCGATCAGGTGAATCGAAAGAACCATGGAGCGCCCGCAAACAGTACAACCACAGCCGCGCGCGGCGCGCAAGAACGTGGCAGCTACGCGTTGCCAGATTTGGAGTTGTCGGTCGCATCGTCGCCTACATCCTCGATGACAGGTGGCGGCGCGCGGTGCGGTCCGCGGCGGGTTGCGGCGGCACGCGCCGCCTCGATGCGGTCGCGCGAGAGTAACACCTCTTCGAGGCTCTCGACGTGGTAGCGCTGCTGCGATTCGAGCGTGGCGTGACCGGCGAGCTTCATCACGCGGATGGCGTCCTCTCCGCGCCGCCGCGCGAGCGTCACGAACGATCGCCGCAGATCGTGCAACCACGTCGGTCCGCTGGGCCCGTCGGCGCCCACCCGGCGTTCGAGCTTGCGAAACCGCTTCGTGAAAAAGTCCGGGCCGTAGTGCTTGCCGGTCCGCTCGTTCACGAACGCCCAGCGCGCCGCGCGCGCGTGCGCGGTCAGCGTGGCGCGGTACTCGTCGAGGGCGCTGAGCGCCGCCGCGCTCACGATGGTCATGCGACCCGGCTTC
>JAICKM010000513.1 GCA_025927935.1 Chloroflexia bacterium
AGAGCGGCACCGCGCCGTGGGTGCAGACCTCCAGCGGCGGCTACCAACTGATCGACACGACCCGCCCGCACACCGGCGCCTATAGCGTCTACCTGGGCGGCTACAACAACGGCACCGACACCATCTACCAGCAGGTGGCCGTGCCCGGCACGGCCACGTCGGCCACGCTGACCTACTGGTGGTACATGACCAGTTCGGAGGGCACCACAACGGCCTATGACAAGCTGACGACCCAGGTGCTGAACAGCAGCGGCGGGGTGCTGGCGACGCTGAAGACAATCAGCAATGTCAACACCCGCAACACCTGGGTGAAGGAGACCTTCGACCTGACGGCGTACAAGGGCCAGACCATCCGCGTTTACTTCAAGGGCACGACGGACTCCAGCCTCGTCACCAGCTTCTTCGTGGACGACGTTAGCCTGAACGTCTGCCAGTAAGCCCGCGCGGCGATCCCTCGCCGGGACGCGTCGCGTAAACCGGGGCGGGGCACACAACTGTGTGTGCCCCGCCCTTTTGTGTGTTTAATGTGACGCTTGTCGCTTACTTGCTGTAGTAGACCGCCAGTTCGGCGAAGGATGTGAATTTGGAGGCGCCGCCGGGGGTGCCGATGATGCGCACCCCGTCGCCCCAGGTGTCCGCGAAGCTGAAGGTGTAGGTGGTGTTGGCGCCGGCTTGCGCGTTGTTGGGGTAGGGCGGCGTGACCGTGACCGAAGGCGTATCGATCCAGCGGAAGTTCTGCCGGACCTGCACGCGCATATCGTCGAACCAGCCGCCGTCGTTCGGGTCGATGGCGCCGGTCGTGTAGACGACTTTATTCAGGTTGTAGGCCCGCGACCAGGTATACCCCCAGAAGTCCTCCGTCTTGGCCTCGCCGTTCTTGCTGTCCACCGTTTCCTGCAGGTCGCCGTTGTTCAAGGACGCATCGCGACCAAAGCGGAAGCGGGCGCGTGAAATGGGCGTGACATCCTGCCCGTGGTCGGGTAACGCCAGGTTGTCGGCGCTCGGCGCGTTGGCGGGCGTCGTCGCCGCGTAGGGCGTCACATGCAGCTTGCGGAACGACAGGCTATAGTTCTTGATGCCGCCGACGAATGTGTTGGAGTTCAGCCACATGTCGCGCCCGTCCGCGCTGATATACTTGGACGGGATCACCGTGCCGTAGCCGCCATGCACGCTCTGGAACCAGGGATAGCTGCCGAAGTCCTTGGACAGGAAGCGCCGCCAGGGTCCCCACGGCGCCGGGGCCTCGTAGAACTCGAAGGTAAATTCCGTCCAGGACGTATAGATATAGCGGTTCAGGGGCTTGTTATAGACGATGCTGCCCTGGGAAATCACCGACATATTGTTGGGCGCCACGCCGGGCAGGGTCCTCGTGTATACGCGCCGGTCGTCTTGCAGCACCGGCCGCTTGGCCTTGATGTCGGCCGTCCAGTTCGCCTTGCCGTCGAGATCCCCCGCGTAGAACTCCCACCGCTGCCGGTCCTGGATGCCGGCTTTGGGCACCCGCGCCAAAAACACCTGCGTCGGATCGGGCACCGTATCGGAGAACGAGTCGCGCCAGTTGTTATCCAGCCCATAGGCGTAGACGTAGTTATCGAACGTGTTATTCGCGCCGTCCTTGCCGTAGTCCAGGAACATGATCGTCGTAAACCGATACTGATCGAACATCGGCTTCGTCTTGTCCCAGGTCCACGTCTTGCCTTTGTCGGTCGATTTGACGATGGTGGCGGCGGGCACATCGTTGAAGGTGACGTTGCCCTGTTCGCTGCGCAGGTCCTGCACGGCCAGATAGAGCACGCCGCCCACGGAGATCATGCCGGTCGGTTTGCGGTTGTATTTGGCCGGATCGCTCCACACCTGGCCCACCTGGTCGCCGCTCGCCAGGCGGGTGCCGGTCACGTCGCGGGTCGCGGGGTGCCCGGCGATGCGGTTGACGACGATATCGGCCCACTGCGCGCCCAGGTCAAAGCCCTTGCCGTCGCCATTGGCCCCGTACAGGGCATCGTCATCAGACCACGCGATGGGCCAGAGGTCGCCGTCGCTGTCGGTGTTGTAGGTGGAGGTTTCGTCGACAAACACCGTCGCGAAAAAGGTGCTCTCCGCGGGCACCACGGCCCCGCGCCCGGCGGGGTTGCGCAGCGCCGCGACCGCCACGGCCCCGCCGCCGACGACCGCCGCGCCAAGCACGAGGAGGAGCTTTCTAATGGTGTTCGGTTTCATGGATTGGTCCCTTATGTGGATGGCAGGACATTATGATAGTCAGCATGACAGCGAAAGGGTTTGCTGTTCGCCCCCTTGTCACTCTGAGCGCAGCGAAGAGTCTCGGCGCTTGCCCCACGGGACGAGATTCTTCGCTGCGCTCAGAATGACGGCGAAAAAGCCTATCATTCGTCCCCTTGTCACTCTGAGCGCAGCGAAGAGTCTCGTCTTGAGCGACGTCTCTGCCGGTATACCGCAAAATAGCACAACTTGTCGCAAACTGATGGCGCTGACGAGCAATGAGTACGGCGCGATTCATCGCGCGACTACGCATAAAGCGGCAGGAACGCGCGGACTGGCAACACGCGTGTGGTTAATGGACCAGGGCCAGCAGGTGCGGCACGAACAGAAACAGGCCCACCACCACCGCGCCGATCGCCGTGAGCAGGACGGCGCCCGCCGCTACGTCCTTGGCGATCTTGGCGAGGGGGTGGTAGGCCGGGCTGGCGAGGTCCACGGCGGCTTCGACCACTGTGTTGACCATCTCCAGCGTCATAACCAGGGTGATGATCGTGGCGAGGACGGCCCATTCTAGCGGGGCGAAGCCGAGCGCGAGGGCCAGGCCCGCCGCCAGCAGCGCCGCCGCCATGTGGATGCGGAAGTTGCGCTGGCTGCGCACCACATAGAACAGCCCGGCGAAGGCGTAGCGGAACGAGCGGGCCAGCGTGCCCGCCCGCCCCGGCCCCGGCGCCTCGTTAGAGGCAGGGGCGGGGGCGGGCGCGTCGGCGGCGTCGGGCGGGTGCGGCGACAGGGACGGCGGGGTCATGGCGGCGCGCGACAGGCCCGGCTAGTCGGCCAGGTGGTAGATGTCGCCGAACTTGCGGCGCACGTAGGCGATCCAGGGCGCGGTGCTCAGCGGGCCGCCGGTGATGCGCTCCAATAGCTCGTTCGGCGTGAACTTGCGCCCGTGCTGGTAGAGGTTCACCCGCAGCCATTCGTGCAGCGGGGCGAACTCACTCGCCGCGATCTGGTCGTCCAGCGCGGGCAGCGCCTCGCGCGCCTTGGCGAAGAGTTGCGCGCCGATGATGTTGCCCAGCGTGTAGCCGGAGAAGCCGCCCAGGCCGCCGCTCGACCAGTGGATGTCTTGCAGCACGCCCTCGGCGTCGTTGGGCGGGGCGATGCCCAGGTACTCCTGCATCCGCGCGTTCCAGGCGTCCTGCACCTCGTCCACGCGCAGCTTGTCTTCCAGCAGCGCCAGTTCCAGCTCGAAGCGCAGCAGGATGTGCAGGTTGTACGTCACCTCGTCGGCTTCGACGCGGATGGTCGAGGGCGTGACCTTGTTCACGGCGCGGTAGAAGCGTTCCATGTCCACGTCGCGCAACTGGTCGGGGAAGGCGGCCTGTAGCTTGGGGAAGTAGCCCTGCCAGAAGGCGCGGCTGCGGCCCACCAGGTTCTCCCACAGCCGCGACTGCGACTCGTGGACGCCGGGCGACGCGCCGCGGCAGAGGGGGGTGCGGTCGAGCGCCGGGTTGACGCCCTGCTCGTACATGCCGTGGCCGCTCTCATGCATCGTGCCGAACAGGGCCATGGACAGGAAGTTGCGGTCCACGCGCGTGGTGATGCGCACGTCGTCGGGCGAGAAACTGGTGCAGAAGGGGTGCGTGGTCAGGTCCTCGCGGCCCCGTTGCAGGTCGTAGCCATACTGCTCGACCACGCCCAGGCCGAAGGCCAACTGCTGCTGCTCGTCATAGTCGCGGTGCAGGAAGCTGGTGTCCACCACGTCGCCTTGCTGGGCGATGGCGCGCACCAGGGGCACGATGGCCGCCTTGAGTTCGGCGAAGAGGCCGCGCAACTGCGACGCGGTCATGCCCGGCTCGCTGCGGTCGATCAGGGCGTCGTAGGGGTGCTCGTCGTAGCCCAGGGCATCGGCCACGCGCTTGTTCAGGTCGATGTTGGTTTGCAGGAAGGGCGCGAAGATGGGGAACTCGGACTTCTTGCGCGCCTCGATCCAGGCCGGACGCGCCAGCGCGCTCGCCCGCGAGACCTCGGCGACCAGGTCCGGCGGCAGTTTGCGCGCCTTGTCGTAATCGCGCTTCGTGACCCGGATCAGGCTGGCGTCGTCGGAGGCCGGGTCGTCCCCGGCGGTCGCCGCGGCCAGTGTATTCAGCAGCCCGCCCACCTCGTCGGAGGTGAAGCGCACGTGGGAGATGCGGCGCAAGGTCGCCAATTGCTCGGCGCGGGCCCGCACGCCGCCGGGCGGCATATAAGTCTCCTGGTCCCAGCCCAGGACGGCGGCGGCCCGGTTCAGGTCGCTTACTTCGGCCAGGATCTCGCGCAGTTGGCGCATCGGTTCTTGCATGAATGGGTCTCCTTCTCCGGGGCCGGGCCGTGGCGCCCGCCCCGCGGGCATCAGATTGGTCCCGCCATTGTAGCACGGTTTCTGCCGGGGAGACAACCACGCGGCCTTCGCTGATTATCGCCGCGAAGGCGCGAAGAGCGCGAAAATTCTATGGATTGGTGGCGGTCTTCGGGTTCTTTGCGCTTCCACGGTGGGCCGGAATCGCCTTATCCGTAACCGTTATTCCATTAATCGTATTCTTCGCGTCCTTTGCGCCTTCGCGGTGAAGAAGAATCGTTATTTCAGGAACGGGTTCAGGAGCATGAAGGCGATGAAGCCCAGGATGGCCGTGACCGGGATGGTGAGGATCCAGGCGCGCACCATGTTGCGCACCACGTCCCAGCGCACGGCGTTCATGCGCCGCGCCGCGCCCACGCCCAGGATGGTCGAGCTAATGACATGGGTGGTGCTCAGGGGGAAGCCTAGCCGCGAGGCCGTCTCGATGACCGCCGCCGCGGAGGTCTCCGCCGCGAAGCCGTGGATCGGCTCCAGGTGCGCCAGGCGCTGGCCCATGGTGTGGATGATGCGCCGCCCGCCCGCCGCGGTACCCACGCCCATCGTCAGCGCGCTCAAGATAATCACCCAGGTGGGCACCTGGAAGCTGGGCAAGACGTGAGCGCTGACCAGCCCCAGCGTGATGATGCCCATCGTCTTCTGCGCGTCGTTGCCGCCGTGGCTGAAGGCCAT
>JAICKM010000692.1 GCA_025927935.1 Chloroflexia bacterium
GGGCGGGGGGGGGGGGTGTTGGGCGTGTCTCGGGGGGCCCCCCGCGGCGGGGCCCCGCGGGCGGCCGGGACGGTTTCGCGCCGGGCGGGGGGGGCGCGGCGCAGGACGAGCAGCCCACCCCCGATCAGGCCAAGGGCAGCCAGCAGCAGGACCAGCCACTCGGCCAGGCCGTCGCCGGTCCCGGCGCCGCTACGCGGCATGCCGATACCGCTGCCGACATTGCCGATGGGCGTGGCGGTGGCCGGGACCGGTACGGCGGTTGCGGGCACCGGCGTCGCGGTGGGGGAGGCCGGGAGCGCCGTGGGCGGCTCCGGCGTATCGGTCGCCGTGGGCGTCGGGCTGGCCTCACCGCCCGCGCCGCCGATAACCGCCGTCACAGTGGCGGTGGGCGTGGGGGTATCGGCTGCCGGCGGCGGGGCCGGTGGCTCGGTTGGCGTGGTCGTGGCCGTCGCCGAGGGCGTCGCGGTCGGCGGGCGCGGCGTGGGGCGCGGCGGCGGCGTCTTGCCGGGCCGCGGCTGCGGCGTGGCCGTAGGCGGCGGCGCGACGTTCGTCGGCGTGGCCGTGGGCGGCGGGGCCGGGTTCGTCGGCGTGGCCGTGGGGCCGCCCGGCGTCACGGTCACAGTCGGCGTCGCCGTCGGACCGGCCGGCTGGGTCGGCGTGGATGTGGGCGTGGTCGGTGGGATCTGGTCGGTATCGCCGCCCGGCACCGGAGGATACTGGTTGCCCGGCGGATCCCGGTAGTTCAGGGTCACGGTGTTGACGACATTGCCGGGGGTGGCGTTGGCGTTGACTTGCACGGTCAGGCGCACGCTGCCGCCCGCGCCCGCGGCGACGATGCCGGACACATTCCAGGTGACGACGCCCGCGGCCTGCGAACAGGTGCCGGCGGTGGGCGCATTAAAGCCGCAGCTCACATAGGTGGTGTTGGGCGGCAGGTTATCGGTCAGCGTTACGTTGACCGCCGCGCCGGGGTGGTTGGTGGTGTTGGACGTGTTGGCGAAGTTGATGGTGTAGGTCAGCACATCGCCCGGCCCGACGATGGTGCGCCCGTCGTCCTTCGCCACGGTCATGACTGGGTAGGGCGGCTGGGCGTAGTAAGCCGGGACGGCGAACTGGCCTTCCTGGATGAACTCGTTATGCTCGTCGGTGCAGCTATGGATGCGCCACCAACCCGGCTGCGGATTGGCGATTACATCGCCGACGCGGGTGGTCTGCGTACCGTTATTCCACTTGTTTTGGTCGGATGCCACGCCGGCGTGAGCCGTCCCCGATGGGTCGTAGTAGGTGACGGTGTTGCGACTAGGACTGAGCGAATAGTCCATGTCGAAGTTGTGGAAGGTGACACTGGCGGCGCCGGGCGCCACGAACTCGTAGAGATCGAGGCACTGCGTGGCCGGCGTGGTCTGATCATGCTGGTACGCGGCCTGGAGCACGGCCAGGTCGAGTTCGTCGCCGGTGCCGGGCAGGCCGTCCGGGTTGTCGTAGTTGGGCGGGGGCGCGTTGTTCGGGTTGGCGTCGTTATCCGAGCCGACGCGCAGGCGCCAGCCGTTCTGGTCGTCGTTGTTCGCCTGCGAGCGGAGCAAATACTGGCCGGGCGTCACCGGGGCGGCCAGCGTATAGTAGCGCACCCAGGCTTCGGCGGGGCCTACTCTGGATTCGGCGCCGGTGGTCACCGGGACGTTGGCGGGCTGGTAGACCACGCGCGACCCAGGGATGCCGGTGCCGGGCGCGGGCAGGTTCGGCGTGGTGGGGCCGGGGCGGACGGTGTTGCTGGGCGGGTAGAGTTCAAACTCGGTCGGCGACTGCGGTGAGTAGTTCTCGTCGTAGAGATCAGCGAACGGGTTTGTGTTCATCTCGGGGCTTTGCAGGTCGAAGTAAATGGGCAGATTGCTCGGCCAGCCGGTAGGCACGGTAATGACGAAATAATGGTAGCCAGGGGCCGCGCCGTTCGCGTTGCTGCCGTACCAGTCGCCGTCGGAGATGTCGTCGGTGGGGCCGTTCGTCTGTAGATAAATGAGGCTGCTCGTGGGCGGGACCTCCACTGCCTGGGCCTGGCGGCCCAATCCGGCGAGGAGCGCCAACGCGACGAGGACAGCCAAGCTTAATCGAACTCTCTTCCTATTCAATTCCTTACCTCCCTGATGCACTAATCCAACTCTGGAGCGTCGAGGCAGGCAAGCAAACCGGCGCCCTTACCCGGCTGAGGCCGCCGATAGGCAATTGCCAACGTCCCGGATTGTATACTAGTGCTAATGTATCTGTCAACAGGGTCGCAGAGTCTGCCTGGCTGTATACCCCACGCAGGCGGGGACGGGCCTAACCCCCCGGCCCCCTTCCCGGCGCGGGAAGGGGGAGTTGTACTCTCGTCCTCATCGTACTCAGCACTCAGCACTCAGTACTCAGCACTCGTCGGGGCCGGGCGCCGTGTCCACGAGGCGGACGAACTGGTCGATGTCCTGGCCGATGATAGCGAGGCTGGCCCGCCAGAAGTCAGGCGTGCGGATGTCGATGCCGAAGCGCGCGGCGAGGGTGGCCGCGTCGGCCAGGCCGGTGGACGACAGGAGCGCGTCGTAGCCGGTCTTGAAGCCGTCCGGGTCTTGCTGATAGCGCGCGTAGAGGCCCAGGCCGAACAACAGCCCGAACATATAGGGATAGTTGTAGAACGAGCGCGTGCTGTAGTAGTGGCTTTTCACCGCCCACATGTAGGGGTGCAGCAGGTCGGGGTCGAGGCCGTCACCGTAGGTCTGGCGCTGGGCATCGAGCATGGCGGCGTTCAATTCGTCCACCGAGAGTTCGCGCGCCTTGCGCCCCTCGAAGACGGCCTGCTCGAACAGGAAGCGGCTGGTGATGTCGACCACCACCTGGCAGTCGCCTTGCAGCGCGGCTTCCAGGATCGCCAGTTGCTCGGCAGGGTCGGCCCCGCGCATCCCGGCCTGGCGGATGATCGTCTCGCAGAAGATGCTGGCCGTCTCGGCCAGGGTCATGGGCGTGGCGCGTTGCAGGGGCGTGCGCCCGAACAGGTTCAGGTTGTGGTAGCCGTGGCCCAGTTCGTGGGCCAGCGTGCTCATGCCGGGGAAGGCGGGCTTGAAGTTCGCCATGATGCGCGACTCGTCGCGCCAGAGGTACATGCAGAAGGCGCCGTCGCGCTTGCCGGGCCGCGGCTCGGCGTCGATCCAGTGCTGCCGGAAGGCGCGCGCCGCGAAGTCGCTCATCTTGGGCGAATAGCTGCCGAACTGCTCGATGATGAAGGCCGATGCCTGCTCGAACGCCCACACGCGCGTGCTGCTGCCCACCGGCGCGAACAGGTCGTACCAGGCCAGCGCGGGTTGGCCGAGGGCGCGCGCCTTGGCTTGCAGGTAGCGGCGGAAGGTCGGGAACGATTCGCGGGCGGCGGTCAGCATGGCGTCGAGCGTCTGGCGGTCGATGTGGTTGTTGAACAGCGAGGCGTCGAGCGCGGACTCCCAGTGGCGGCGCGCGCTGGTGGTGTTGACCTCGCCCTTGATGCTGTTCAGGGCCGCGGCCAGCGGCAGGGCGGCGCGTTCCCAGGCGGCCAGTTCGGCCTCGTAGGCGCGGCGGCGCACCTCGCGGTCGGGGTCGAAGGCCAGGTTGCGCACGGCGGGCATGGGCAGGGTCTGCGCGCCGTCCGGCCCATCCACCGGCACCATGATCTGCGAGGTGAGGTTGCCGTGCAGCTTGCTCCAGGCGGTGCTGCTCGACACGGCCAGTTCGGCGGCCAGGGCCTCCTCGCCGGGAGCCATCAGGTGGCGGGCCTGCTCCTGCGCCCGGCGCACCATGAACTCGTGCGCCCGCGCCGTCTCCGACGCGAGCAGCAA
>JAICKM010000798.1 GCA_025927935.1 Chloroflexia bacterium
GCGCACGGTGGGCCTGCTGCCGGCCGAAGACGCCGACGCCGAAGCGCGCACCGTGGTCGAACTCGCCCTCGACCTGCCCTTCAAGCCACCGGCCTATAACTTCGGCGAGGTATAAGCGCCGCGCGGGCGCGCGACCGGGCAACCGGCCCCGCGTGCCCCACCCCAGGCCGCGCAGGCCGCCTGCGCTCAGGTTGCCCGCCTCTTCAGGAGCCGGGCAACCGTCCTTGCCGCCCCGCGCTAGTTATGCTACATTTGTTCTATGCAAACCCTGACCATAGACAAAACCACGGCCCGCCGCTATATCCTCGGGCGGCAAGGGCTGTGGCCGGGGCGGCGCTGGGCCGGCTCCGCCGGCGTCGCCGCCGCCCTCGACCAGATCGAAGCCGTGCAGGTGGACTCGATTGTCGTCGTCGCGCGCAACCACGACATCGCCCTCTGGGGCCGTGTGGCGGACTACGACCCCGCCGATCTGGAGCGCGTGCTTTATACCGACCGCGCCGGGTTCGACTACGGCAGCATCCTGATGATCTACCCGATGCGCGAACTCCCCTACTGGCGGCCCATCATGCGCCGCCAGGCCGAGGAGAACGCCTATGCCGCCTTCGTCCGCGACCGTCCCGGCCTGCTGGACACGGTGCGCGCCACCCTGCGCGAGCGCGGCCCGCTGGGCAACCGCGATTTCGAAGGCACCGCCGTGGCGAACAACGGGCGCGCCAGCAAGGAGCCGGGCTTGGCGCTCAACTACCTGTGGTCCACCGGCGAACTGATGACCCATAGCCGCCGTAAATTCGAGCGCGTCTACGACTTTCGCGAGGCCATCGCGCCACCCGACCTCCAGCACGAGGCCACGCTGGAAGAGGCCGAAGCCTACTTTGCGCGCAAGGCGCTGCGCGACACCGGCATCTGCACCGCGCGCGACTGGGCCAACCGCCTGGCCGTGACGCTGCACCGCCGCGTGCCCGCCGCCGAGGCCCGGCGCACGCTCGGCGCCCTGGTCGCGGGCGGCGAGGCTGCCCCGGCCCAGGTCGCGGGCAGCCCCGACCCCTGGTACTACCCCGCCGCGGACGCCGATCTGCTGGCCGCCCTGGCCGCCGGCCAGACGCCCGCCGCCTGGCAGCCCCTCGGCCCCACCACCTGCGACGAGGTGACGCTGCTGGCCCCGCTCGACAACGTCATCTGGGAGCGGACGCGCACCCAAACCATCTTCGAGTTCGACTACGCCTGGGAAGTCTACAAACCCGCCGCCCAACGCCGTTGGGGCTACTACACCCTGCCCATCCTCTACGGCGACCGGCTGGTGGCCCGGCTCGACCCCAAGCTGGACCGCGCCACGGGCACACTACGCCTCGCCGGCTTCTGGCTCGACGACCCCGCGCTGGAGCACGACCCGGCCTTCGCCACCGCCCTGGCCCGCGGCCTGGCCCACTTCGCCCGCTTCCTCGGCGCCCGCGCCATCGACCGCACCGCTCTGCCGCCGGCCCTTGCCGGGGTCGATGCCGGGCTCTGATTCGTACCATAAAGGCCCAAAAAACGCGCAGATGACTTATAAGAGCCAATTCTTCGCGTTCTTCGGGCCTTCGCGGTGATATAACTTCGTTAATGCGGAGAATTAGGCACGTTGCCCCCACCGCGCCGCAGCCGGATCAGCCCCCACAGGCTGATCAGCGCCCACACGCCTTCCAGCAGCAGAAAGCCCCACTGCGCTTCGAGGATAGCGATCACCGTCAGAATCCCCGACCCGACGAAGTTCAGCGCGAGATAGCGGCCGCTGGTGGCCGGCATCCACTTGAACTGGCTGGCGATATACGCCGCCAGCACGGCCAGCGACCCGCACAGCGAAATGATCTGAATCATGATAAGTCTCCGGCGGGAACCGCGCCCGCCCGGCCCCAGCCCGCGCAGGCGGGCTTCGTAAGGGTTGCCCGCCCCTTCAGGAGCCGGGCAACAGCGCGCGCCGGTCGCGCAGCAGGTAGACGGCGTAGGCCAGCAGGATCACATCCTTGACCACTTCGAGCGGGATCGTGGGCAAGGCGCTGAAGTGCAGCAGCAGGTCGCTGAGCATGTGCAGCACCACCAGCGGCCAGATCGTGTTGGTGCGCAGCCGCAGCGCGCCGAAAGCGATGCCGAAGCAGGCCGCGCCGATCATCTGCGAAAACACCACCGCCGGGCTGCTGCGCACCAGCAGATTGGCGATGTGGGCCGCGCCGAACAAGAGGCCGCCCAGGACTACCGCGCGCACCGCGCCGCTGGGCCGCAGGATATGCAGCATGATGCCGCGATACAGCCCCTCTTCGCGCAGCCCGACCAGCGCATAGGCCACCGCCCAGAACATCGCCGTGCCCAGGTCCACCGCTTTGACCCCGCCCAGGAAGGGCAGCACGATGATCACCACGGCGGGCAGCGCCAGCAGGCCCAGGTCGCGCCACGCGGCGGGCCGGTTGAAGCCGCTCACGCGCCACCAGCCCAGCGCGGTCATCGCCGCCACCACGACCAGCGTGGCCGCGCACAGGGCGACAAAGTCGGCGTCGATGCCCGCGGGCGTCCAGGCGTGAGCGGCCAGGTTGAACACCGTTTGCAGCAGCACATCGGCCAGCCAGATGCCAAGGATGGCGGCCACCGGCCGGCGCGCGAACAGGGCCACCAGCCCGGCCAGGCGCGGCGGCGCGTCCCCGGCGGGCGCCACCGGCGCCGCGAGGGCGGATGAAGAAGACGAAGCCATGAAGAACTCCTCCTGAGTATGTGCGGGATTGGGGGATGGTGCGGCGCCGTCGCACGACGTCGCAGAGCAAGTATACGGGGGGTCTGGGGGCGTCGCATCCCTCGTGGGGCGGGATGGGGATCGGACTTTGGTTGGCTGCCCGGCGTCCAACTAAAGTCGGACGCCGGGCGGGCCTAACCCCCCCAACCCCCTTCCCGGCGCGGGAAGGGGGGAGGATGCGATCTCCCCTCCCCGCAGCGGGTGGGGTATACCCCAGCCGGGGGCGAGGTGCGCGCTACTTTATGACCGTCGCGGTGGGCGGCGGGGCTGGGGCGCAGGCGTTGGGGAAGAACGTCTGCGAGGCGACCTTGCTCACCTGGCCGCGCGTGATGTTGGCGTTGGGCCGGTAGTAGAGGCCGGGGCATGGTTCGCCGGGGCCACCGCA
>JAICKM010000356.1 GCA_025927935.1 Chloroflexia bacterium
ATGCGGCGGCGCTGGCAGAACGGCAGTTTGGCCGGGTTGACCCAGACAACCGGCTCGTGGCGGGGGAATTGGAGAAACGCTGGGAGGAGGCGTTATATGCCCTGCACCAAGCCGAGGCGGCAGCAGCAACGCTTGCGCCGGCTACTGCCCTGGAGAAGCTGAGCCCGCAGTTACAGGCCGCATTTCGCGCCATAGGGGCGCATCTACCAGCCTTGTGGCAAGCGGGTCGCATCAGCACACGGCAGCAGAAGGCACTATTGCGCTGCTTGATCGAGAAGGTGGTAGTGCAGCGCACGCGGCCTGATACCATCGTCGCGCGCATCGTTTGGCAAGGCGGGGAGACGACAACGCTAGATATTCTGACGAGGGTCGGGCGGTTGCGAGACATGGCGGGAGCAGCAGAGATGGAGCAGCTCATCGTTGAACGCAGCCGCGCGGGCATACTCGACGAGGCGATCGCGGCGGAACTGACGGAGTTAGGCTACCGCTCGCCGTTGGCGGCCAGCATGTTAGTGAGCACCGTCAAGACAATTCGCCTGCGGCATGGCATCCTAATTACGCGGCACCAATCGCATCCGCGGCAGGTGGCGGACTACCTGACGGTGAGCCAATTGGCAAAACGCTTGCAGGTGGGGGTCCACTGGATCTATGATCGACTGCATAACGGGACGATCGCGCTGGGCAGAGACGCAGCGACGGGACTGTATCTATTTCCCGACAATACGGCAACGCTGGAACAGCTGGCAGCGCTAAAGAACGGGCTGGTGAGCAGGGTCAGCGTAGACGCGTTGTGCAACAATAGCGCAAGCGAGGTTGCCAGATGCGCCAGGTAAAGCCGGAGGGACCGCGGATATATCGGGACAAACTCTATCGGGACGGTTGCGAACCGATCGAGGTAGGTTCAGCAAGCTGGCAAGCCTGGCTGGCCGAGGCAGCGACGCACGAGTTTGTGTTTCGGGCGGCGGACGGCAGTTGGCATCGGGCCCGGCGGGAGTGGCGGCGGGGCACCGCCTATTGGTATGTGGCCTGTCGGGTGCGGGGGCGGGTACGGCGGTTCTATCTGGGGCCAGCAGTGGCACTTGACTGTAGCCGGTTAGCGGCTGTAGCAACAGCGATAAAGGCGGCACGGGAGGTGTTTGCAGAGGGCTAAAACTGGCTTATTGTTGCACAACACGACCACGGCTGCTACTATGCGGGTTCCGGCGTACTTAAGCGAATCCACTAAAGTGGGTTCTAGAAGGAGGTATCAAGATGCCTGATCGAAGCAGCCTTTAATGTCCGCATCCAGTATCCATTGGCTAGCCCTTTTCTGGTTGAGCGTAGTATGGATTGCCTGGATAGCATCCATGGTGCAACGTCCCGGTCGGAAGCCGTAGGAGTTGGCCTCGAAACGCGCTTCCCATTCCGGTTCGAGCGGTGCCTTGACCAGTGCCTGCATCACCCGATCTTTCACGGTGGGTATCCCCAAGGGCCGCTGCCCGCCGCTTTTCGGGATGTACACCCGTCGAACCGGCTTGGGTCGGTAGCCTTTGAGGCTCAGGCCCCCCTTAAACAGTTGCATGCGTTTAGCTGGTGTGTCGCATACCACACCGTCTACGCCTGCCGTATGTTTGCCCTGGTTCTCCTGCGTCACCCGCCGGATGGCCAGCAGCTTGTTTGATGTGGCTCGCACGAGGAGCTTTTGCAGGTTCTTGACCTTGCGCCAGTCCTCGGCCTGGGTAGCACAGTAAATCCGCTCCTGCAAACGACGGACGTTGGTTTCCACCGCGTGCCAGTTGATGTCAGCCCACGTTGGTTCTTGTCGTTCTTTGGTCGGTTCAGTGAAGACCTTCACCGTCTAACTTCTCCGCAGATTGGGTCGTTGCCGTTGGTTCCTTACTGTCAAGACCAGTCGGACGTCCGCTCCCTTTCGGGTTGGGTATCTCCCGCTTGTGCTGGCCCTATCCTGCCGATTACAGGCAGGCGTTCGCTTCTTCCGACCTCTCCTCCCCTCTACGCCATGCCCCTCCTTACGGAGAGGATACCGCGATAGCGGGGCGTATAGGGTTTACTCAGTTGACGATTGAGAAGATGCAGACTGACTGGTTGGCGTCTTTGCCCCGGTGGGAGCTATGAATGTCGCTGCCATCTAGTGCCTATGGCAGACCGTCCCACGTACCATTTTGGTTACGGCATAACAGCCTCTTTTGCCGTTCGACTTTCACGAGGTTTTAGGGAGACGCTTCACTCACGTTCAACCAGGCAGTCCTTCCCTAGACCGTGACCACGTTGAGGCGGGCAGCCAACGGTTCGTTGTCCCCAGGGCTTCAGACGGAGGATTACTCCATCGCCTGCCTGGGTAGGGACACCCGGACATCACGGGGCTCGCAATCTTGGTGTTGTCACCTCCACTGTGATACTTCTCAACGGCCCTTATCTGGTCTAGCGTCTATGCGGACGCTTCCCATACTGGTCGCACGCACGAAAAAGTCGGAGCGCGCGCTGGAACCGGCCCCCCGGCGATGACTGCGGTCGGGCCGAGGCGCGCAGGCTCCCGCGCCCGGCGGGTCAGCGGGCCAGCCCGCTACCTTTTGCGAGACCCCCCGGCTCTTTCGTGCTCTCCGACTACGCCTCAGGGAGCGGATCCTCCAAGGCGCCGGGCGGATCCGCAGATGGAGGGAGAGCGGTGGCGGGGAAGAGCGGCGGCGTCCAGGCCGGATCCCGCAAGCGGGCAAACGCGTGGTCGACGACGGCCTGGCCCGCGTCGAGATCGCAGGCAGCGAGTGCCCCGCTGCCATAGGACGGCAGCGGGGCGGCGCGCGGGGGCTGATCGCTGGGCGGCAGGGTCTGGAGGTAGCAGACTAGCGCGTCGAGCGGGTCGCCGTGCAACTCATAGAGATACCCGAGAAACCGCCACGCCCGGTTCAACAGCGCCGGCGGCAGGTCCGCGTGCGGGAGCCGCAGGAGGTGGAGCAGGCTCAGGTGGGCGGCGAGATCTTCGTCGGCGGTGGACTGGATCAGGGCGAGCGGGTAGAGAAAGTGGGCCGTCGCAGCGGGCAGCTGTAGCGCCTGGCTGCGCGTGAGGCCCTCCTTGGCCCACCCACTCGCCGCGGTGAGCCGCGCCGGCGCGCGAGTGTAGAGGCTCAGGTCGATCAACCGGTGCAGGCAGGCCCGCGCATGGCGGGGATAGGCCGCGTCGCGGTAGAGCCGGTAGGCCAGCCGATAGCCCCCGATAGCGGCCGTGAGATCGGGTGGGGGCCCACCACATCCGGGGGCCGGGCGGGCAAAGGCGGAGCGCGGAACGCGGAAGGCGGCAGGACTTCATCCTCGTCGGGTTACGGCTCTTGTTCCGCGGTCCGCGCTCCGCGTTCCCACTTCGGCAGCTCGCCAGGCACGGGCAGCGGGGGTAGATAGTAAATCAGCCGGTCGGCCTGCGCCGCCGCCAGGAAGGCCCGTTCCGGGGGGTCAGGGTCGCGACAGCGGGATGCTGGGCGATCTGGTCGGTTAACTCCAGGTGCCCGCTCAACAGCTCCAGCTCCAGCAGCCAATGGTGAAACGGGCGCCCCGCCCAGGGCAGGGCCAGCACCTGCACGGCGGTCGCCAGATCCCCGCCCTGGCAGCTTTGCGCGAACAGGGCGGGCAGAGGATACAGGGTGGTGCGCGTGGGCGGGGTGGCCGGCAGCGGCTCGCGGCGCAGAAAGGCGGCGAGCGCGGGGGGCGGGGGATCGGGAAACGGGGGTAGGGGCTCCAGCAAAGTAATCCTCCCAAAGGTCTGGGCCACCGACGGGGGCGAGTGGCGGGCGGGCGGCGACGGCCGGTTAGCGAATCGTTCCGCTCAAGCAACGCCCGCGCCGGCCCGCCTCGTCGGGTTGGGTCGGCCTAGAGTGCCGCTTGCCCCGCCGCCTCCGCCAGCAATTGCGCGGGGTTGAGCAGGTCGGGCGCGGTCTCGGCGGGCGGCCCGATACTTACCCGAAGACCGGCTGGCCGCTGGCCCTGCGGCGGCGCGCCTTGTGGCGGGCATTACCGGTAAGCTGGTCACCGAGCAAGAGATCGACGAGCACCTCTACGCCCTGGCGCTGTACCAGAATGACCAGAATTGGTGTGAGGAACTGCGCCAGGAGTTCGGACTGCAGACCGTCGCATTCGCGACGGAACGCATGGCTCCGGGGATCGCCCATCTGCGGGGTGCGGGGATCGCGGATCCATGGGACGATCCCCGGTTGGTCATCCTCGTCCGCAGGTTACTGACGTACCGGCACGCCAACCATGTGGTCATCAGCTTCCCGCAGGGGCGGATGCGCGCCGAGTTCGGCCAGCTCCTCCTCATGAAGCTGGGCGCCCGGACTGGCGAGTCGGATCACAGCTTGACGGAAGATCTCCGCACGCGGTTATTGCGATCCGGGTCTGGATGGGCGGGGATGTTCCCGGCCCCGGGAACGATACGCTCGGCGTGATCGCCACTTGCCCCTGAGCAGCTTGTTCTCTCCGACCGGCTGCTAGGACATGGCTTATCACTCATCACTCGTGTGCGACGCCCCGCTGCGCGATCGCTCGTCACGCGTCACTCATCACGACGCGCAGTGCTCCCAGGGGTCGCGCATGAAGTAGAGGGCGTCGCGGCCCTGGACCGCCATGCCGCCGCGGGCCCGCGTGCCCCAGCGCGTCACGTACTTCTTGCCGTCGGCGTGCCGCTCGATGGCCACGAAGACGTTGTTGCGCAGTTCGCGGTAGCAGCCCTCCAGCTTCGTCAGGGTCAGGTCGAGCACCGGCACATCGAACCGGTCGGCCGCCTTGTTCACCACGAAGAACCCCTCGGCGCCCCGCTCTATAACCAGGAGCGTCGGGCTATCGACGACAGCCCGCACCTGCTCGGCCACGGCGGCCGCGGCCGCCGCCCGCGGGGCCAGGATGTGGCGGAACTGCACGCCCGCGGGGATGAAGGGCGCGGCCTGGTCATCCCGGTTGAGCACCAGGGGCGTGCCGGCCTGCCGGGCCAGCACGTAGGCGGTCGCCAGGTACGAGTCCATCGGCATAGGGGTCCAGGGGGGTGGAGGTCCAGTCGGGCACCTGGTCGTGGTCGCGGCCGAAGGTGACGCTGCGCGGATCGGCCACGGCCTGGGGCCCGCGCAGGGTGCGCAGGTCGCCGCCGAAGCTGAAGGCGATCTTCATCGTGTGGTAGAGGACGAAGTCGGTGATGGCGGCCACCAGGGTGTAGTCCTGCGGGGGCGTGTCGTGGTCGGTGATCACCTCCAGGTAATTCCAGTCGCGGCCCTGGCTGGCCGCGTTGATATAGCGGATGTAGTCGCCCTGGATGAGGGCGGCCGGCATGTGCTTGGCCGCGTCGAAGCGGAAGCCATCGATGCCCAGGTCGAGCAGCGGCTGCAGGCCCACCTGCTGCACGCGCCGCATCTCGGCCTTCGTCTGGTCGAGATCGGGCAGCCCGCCGAGCCAGCAGTGGACCTCCGTGTCGCGGTTGCCGTCGGCGTAGTTGATGGCGCAGGGCGGGTGGAAGGCGGCGGGCCGCAGGCCGGGGCAGTGGAGATCCTGGTACTGCGGCAGGTTGGCCATGTGAAGACCACGTCGGCGATGACCTTGATCTGGCAGCGGTGGGCCGCGGCGACCAGATCGCGCAGGTCCTGCTCGCTGCCGCGGCCCGCGATGACGCTGTAATCGACCGGCTGATAGCGGACCCACCAATCGGGGGCCGGGTTGGACTTCGGTGTAGGCGGGATCTGGAGGTGGGAGTAGCCCTCCGCGGCCAGCGCGCAGGCCTCTTGCTTTGTCTGGCGGAACGGCTCGTTGAAGGGGGTGTAGGTCAGGATTCAGGCAAGCCTGCGGGAAATGTGATACCCTCCGGGTGTCTACCAATCTTGGCCGTCAGGCCGCCATTGCCGGGAGGGTATCGCCATGAGTGTCCCGTTGTCGTTCGCACGTCACCAGGTCCTCGCCGCTATTGTGCAGCACCTGACCCAGAGTGTCAATGAGTTCTTTGCCCTGGCTGACGCCCAGCCCACCGCCAGTCTCGCCACCCTGGCGGCCGCGGCCGTCCGGCTGACCCAGGACTGCTTGCTGCCCGCCGTCGCCCGCGCCCTCGCGGAGCAGCGCCAGCAGATCGCGACCGCGCCCACGGTCGCCACCTGTGCCTGCGGCCCGCCCGCGCAGTACAAAGGCGCGGCGGCGCGCACGTTCGTCACCCAAGCCGGGCTGCTGACCTTCCGCCGCGCCTACTCTTATTGTCCGCCCTGCCAGGCGGGCTTCTATCCGCTCGATGCCGCGCTGGGGCTGGGGCCGGGCCAGTTCAGGGAGGGCGTGCAGGAGGGCGTCTGCCGCTTGGCCGCGGCGTTGCCCTTCGCGCGCGCCGCGGCAACCTATAGTGCGCTCACCGGCCCATCTCCCCCCGCGCGGTGGCGCGGCTGACCGAGGCGCGGGGCGCGGCCTGGGAGGAGCAACTGGGGGAGGACCGCGCCGCCCTGTTGGCGGGGCGCGCCGGGCCGCCCGCTAGCCCGCCGCCCGCGGACGGGGGGCGCTGGGTGGTCGCGCTGGACGCCGCCAAAGCGTGTTTCCGGGATGGCTGGCACGAAATCAAGGTGGGAGTGGTCGGGCGTGCCGCGCCGACGCCCCGCCCCGGTGCGCGCACCGGGGAGTTGGCGGGCCGGGGCACAGGGGCGCGGGCAGAGCTACATTGCCCATGTGGGCAGCATGAGCGGCGCGGCGGAGCGGGTGTATGCCGAGGTGGTGCGCCGCGGCGGCGATCCGAGCGCGCAGGAGGTGCTCTGCGTCGGCGATGGCGCGCCGAGCATCGGGCAGGAATTCGCCACGCACTTTCCGCAGCGGGTGGAGATCCTAGACTGGTATCACGCCGTGGAGCACCTGTGGGCGGCGGGCAAGGGCCTGTACGGGGAGGGCACGGCGCCGGCGGGGGCCTGGGTGGCGGCGCGCAAGGCGGAATTGTGGGCGGGCGAGGTCGGCGCGGTGGTCCGGGCCTTAGCCTACATTTTGTGCAACAGGGCAGCAAAATGTCCAAACTACAGAGTTTTACGGATTCTACCCGCTGGTTGCACAAGATTTAGGTTAGAACTGCCGCTGTTCCCACGGGGCACGCCGCAGTGATGTTAAGGGCACCGCCTGACCAGGCGGTGCCCAGAGAACACGCCTCGCCCAACCAGCAGCTGCGTCGCTGCCGCTTACAACGGTC
>JAICKM010000196.1 GCA_025927935.1 Chloroflexia bacterium
ATGACGCTGCTCGACGGCAAGAAGCAGCCGATGCATCTCGCGCCTGGGCGGGTGTGGTTCGAGATCCTGGGCGTCGGCAAAAAGCTCCAGATCGGGCAATAACCCCGCTGCCCAGCAGGGGCGGGGCAAGATGGGAGCGCGGCAGGCTGGTGGGATCGTTCCACCCTGCCGCGCTCTCGCCTATGCGGGCCGGCCCGCGCCGGCCTCGCTAAGGTGCCGCGGTTGTGCTGCGCGCCGCCAGAAACTGCTGGTACCAGCGCCCGCTATCCTTGACGATCCGCTGCTGGGTCGCGTAGTCCACGTAGACAATGCCGAAGCGCTGGCTGTAGCCGTGCCCCCACTCGAAGTTGTCGAGCAACGACCAGACAAAATAGCCCCGCAGCGGCACGCCATCGCGAATCGCCTGGGCGGCGGCCCGGAAGTGGCCCTGCAAGAAGGCGGTGCGCCGCTCATCATGCACGGCGCCATCGGTCTCTACCACATCGGCGAAGGCCACGCCGTTCTCGGTGATATAGTAGGCGGGGAAGGTGTAATCGCGGTGGACGCGGTCTAGCAGCACGCGCAGCCCCTCCGGATAGACCTCCCAGCCCATCGTCGTGTACTCACCGGGCGGCGTGAGCGCCTCCAGCTCCAGCATGCCGTTGCCGGGCGCGTGGCGGACCACCGAGCGGGCATAGTAGTTGATACCCAGGAAGTCCAGCGGCGCGGCAATCATCGCCAGGTCGCCTTCCTGCACCGGCAGGGTGGCCCCGCCGAGGAAGGCTTGCGCCGCCGCCGGATACGCGCCCCGGCGCAGCGGGTCGAGGAACAGCCGATTCGAGTAGGTGTCCTGCCGCGCGGCGGCGGCCCGGTCCTCCGGCGAGTCGCTCGCCGGTTCCACCGGCGTCAGGTTCAACGTGATGCCGACCGGCGTGCCGGGGGTCGCCGCGCGCAGCCGGGGCACGGCCAGGCCGTGGGCCAGCAGCAGGTGATGGGTCACGCGCAGGGCCGTGGGCAGATCCTGGAAGCCGGGCGCGTGGCGGCCCTGCCAGTTGCCGACGAAGGCGACCACCCACGGTTCGTTGAGCGTGATCCAGGCCCGCACCCGGTCGCCGAGCCGGCGGGCCACCACTTCGGCGTAATCGGCGAAGGCCGGCGCCGTGTCGCGGTTGGCCCAGCCGCCCGCGTCCTGTAGCGCCTGCGGCAAGTCCCAATGGTAGAGGGTGACGAAGGGCTGGATGCCCGCGGCCAGCAGGCTGTCCACCAGCCGGTCATAGAAGTCGAGTCCGGCCTGGTTCACCGCGCCCCGTCCCGCTGGTATGATCCGCGGCCAGGCCACCGAGAAGCGGTAGGCGTCGAGTCCCAGTTCGCGCATCAGAGCGATATCTTCTTGCCAGCGGTGGTAGTGATCGTCGGCG
Source organism: Chloroflexia bacterium (assembly GCA_025927935.1). The sequence continues at coordinate 1,398 of JAICKM010000196.1, forward strand.
ACATCGCCGGTATCGCCATTCTTGGTCTTGCCGGACGTGTGGCTGAAGGTATCCCAGATGCTGGGACCCCGCCCATCCTCGCGCACGGCCCCTTCGATCTGATAGGCCGCGGTGGCCGCGCCCCAGAGGAAGTCGGGCGGAAAGCCGGCCTGCTGGGGCGACATTAGCGTTGTCTCTGTCATCGGTGGACCTCATAGGTAGGGGCGCCGGCGCAGCATATCTCCCGGCGCTCAGGCTTACGCCGCCGGCAATTGCACGGTCAGGCGACTTGTACCCTGCTCTGGGATCAATAACGTGCCCAGGGCCTCCGCTTGTACGCTGCCGCCTTCAATCGCCTGGGTCACGTTGACGCCGCGGAGCAGGATGCGCCAGGGGGTTGTTGCGCCCTGCACATCCACACGAACGCGCCGGCCTTCCCGGCGCACCACGGCGCTGAGCGCGGCTGTGTTCTCCGCGCCGGGCACGCGCACCTCGCGCGTGGCGCCGTCTTCCAACTCGAAGACGTGGAACGTCACGCCCTCGGCATAGTCGTAGTCGGGCCGCTGCTCGTTGGCGCCCACCGGGATGACTGTGTTGGGCCGCACCATCAGCGGTAGGCTCATATAGTCATGTGTCTCGCGCCGCCAGCGTTCGCCCGCGATGACCTCACCGGTCAGGAAGTTGGTCCAGCGCCCGGCGGGCAGATAGTAATCCACGACGCCATCGGGCCGGAAAATCGGCGCGACCAGCAGCGAATCGCCCAGCATGTATTGGCGGTCGAGATAGTCGCAGGTGGGATCATCCGGAAATTCCAGCAGCATGGCGCGCATGACCGGTACGCCCGCCTGGTGCGCTTCGCGGGCCGCGCCGTATAAATAGGGCATCAGCCGGCACTTGAGGTTGGTGAAGTGGCGCAGCACGTCAACTGCCTCTTCGTCGAACATCCAGGGCACGCGGTAGGACTGGCTGCCGTGCAGGCGGCTATGCGACGAGAGGAGGCCGAAGGCGCACCAGCGCTTGTAGAGATCGGGCGTCGCTGTCTGCTCAAACCCGCCGATGTCGTGGCTCCAGAAGCCGAAGCCCGACAGGGTCAGCGAGAGACCCCCGCGCAGGCTCTCGGCCATCGACTCGAACGTGGCGGTGTTGTCACCGCCCCAATGGACCGGGAATTTCTGCCCGCCTGTCGTGGCCGACCGTGCAAAGACGACAGCCTCGCCGGGACCGCGCTTTTCTTCCAGTACGTCAAATACGACCTGGTTATACAGGTACGCGTAGTAGTTGTGCATCTTGAGCGGGTCGGAGCCGTCGAACCAGACCACCTCGGTCGGGATGCGCTCGCCAAAGTCGGTCTTGAAGCAATCCACGCCCATATCGAGCAGGGCGCGCAGCTTGTCGCCGTACCATTGGCGGGCGGCGGGGTTGGTGAAATCGACCAGGCCCATACCCGCCTGCCACTTGTCCCACTGCCACACGTCGCCGTTGGGCCGCTTCACCAGGTAGCCCCCGGCCTGGCCCTCCTCGAACATCACCGACTGCTGGGCAATGTAAGGATTGATCCAGAGGCAGATACGCAATCCCCGCTCCTTCAGCCGCCCTAACATCGCCGCCGGATCGGGGAAGACGCGCTCGTCCCACAGGAAATCGACCCAATGGAACTCGCGCATCCAGAAGCAGTCGAAGTGGAAGACGCTCAGCGGCAGGTCGCGGTCGGCCATGCCCTGAATAAAGCTCGTGACGGTCGTCTCGTCGTAGCTGGTGGTAAACGAAGTGGTCAGCCAGAGGCCGAACGACCAGGGCGGGGGTAGGGCAGGGCGCCCGGTCAGCGCCGTGTAGCGTTGCAACACCTCTTTGGGCGACGGGCCGTAGATGAGGAAGTAGTCCAGCTCCTCGCCGGGTACGCTGAACTGGACCCGCTCCACTTTCTCAGACGCCACTTCGAGCGAGACGCGCTCCGGGTGATTGATAAAGACGCCGTAGCCGCGATTGGTCAGGTAGAAGGGCACGTTCTTGTACGCCTGCTCGCTGGCCGTGCCGCCGTCCTCGTTCCACAGATCGACCACCTGGCCGTTCTTGACGAAGGGGGTGAAGCGCTCGCCCAGGCCGTAGACGCACTCGCCCACGCCCAGATTGAGTTGCTCGACCATGAAGCGGCCGTCAGGCGTATCCATGAAACCCATGGCCCGCCACCCGCTGCTGGTGATCACCCGGTCGCCGTCCCTGAACTCGACAAGCCAGTTGCCTTTTGCCACGCGCGCCGTCAGTTGGCCGCTGGTCAGCGTCGCGGCGTCCTCAGCGTCGGTGATCGCCACTTCATGGGCCGGCTGCGCCTCTAAGGCAAAAGCGGGCCGGCGTGGTTGCCCGCCTTTGAAATGGTAGATCTGCACGCGGATGACGTTCGCCATGGGCGAGGAAAAGCGCACCGTGATCAGCGGCGTGTTAAGGGTGGCGCCGCGGGTGACCACCGGCTTGGTTGGGGCGTACAATGTCAGCGCGTCCGCCGCGACCGTTATCTCGTAGGCTTCAGCCGGCCAATGGGCCGTCACCTCCGGCCGTATATGCCAGTATCCATCGGTAAATTTCATTTATTTGATACTCCCCACGGCCACGCCGCGCGTGAGCGTCCGTTGGAAAATGATGAAGAAGATGATGCACGGCAGGATGCCGAGCAACGACGCCGCGGCCTGCGTCGTGATGACGGAGCCGTGTTCGCCCTGGGCCGACAGCACGGCCAGGGGCACCGTCTGCTTCGCGTTCGAGATCAGGAAGATCAGGGGCAGGAAGAAATCGTTCCAGGTCCAGATGAAGAAAAACACGAACAGCACGGACAGCGACGGCATGCTGAGGGGCACGACGACGCGTGAGAGCAGTTGCAGCTTCGTGGCGCCGTCTAGCCTGGCCGCTTCCAGCAACTCTTTCGGGAACGAGTTGAGCACCGTGGTCATCAGGTAGGTGCCGAAGGCGCTATGGAGCGTCGCGGTGATCAGGATGACCGACAACTGCGTATCATAGAGATGAATCGCCTTGAAGAGATAGTACAAGGGGTAGATCAGCGCCTCCGTCGGCAGCGTGATCGCCAGCAGGAAGAACGACAGGAAGACGGCCCGCCCGCGGATCTTGCCGATGGCGATGGCAAAGGCGTTGAACAACGACAGGACCGTCGCCAGCACCGCGGTGCCGATACTGATGACGGCGCTGTTCAACAACTTGACCGGGTAGTCGGTGCTGCGCCAGGTGCTGGTGAGCACGTCGAAATTGAGGCTCTGCGGCAGAGCAAACGGCCCGTTGGTCGAGTACTCGGCTTCGGTCTTGAAGGAACTAAGCACGACCAGCAGCAGGGGGAACAGCATCACCAGCAGCAGCAGGGCCAGCAACACCAGCGGAACCCAGGCGGTCAGGCGCCGGAGCATACTGGGAGGGGCAACCTGGATGCCCGCGGGCATAGTTGTGGTAGCCATATCAGGCATTCTCCTCCTGCCGCGTTTGCACGCGGATATAGACCACGGCGATCGCCATGACGATGAGTGTCAGGACGGTCGCCATCGTCGCCCCGTAGCCGACATTGGCGTTCTGGAAGAAGTTCTTGTAGGAGAAATACGAGGCAACCATGGTCGCGTTGCCTGGCCCGCCGCGGGTCATGGCGTAAATCGGCCCGAAGGTCTTCAGCGCGTTGATCGTGGTCGTCAGCACCACCACGTAGATTTCCGGGCGCAGCAGCGGGACGGTGATCCGGTAGAACCGCTGCAGCCAGGTCGCCCCATCGATGGCCGCCGCTTCGTACACTTCAGGGTCGATGCGCTGCATGCCGGACATGAAGAGGACCAGCGGATAGCCGATCTGGAACCAGATCAGCATCAGCATGACCGAGGGCAGCGCCCAGGTGCTGTCGCCCAGCCAGTTCTGCCGCAAGCCGGGCAGCCCGATGGCGCTCAGCATGGTATTGATCGCCCCGGAGTTGGGGTTGTAGATCCAGGTCCACACCAGGGCGGCCACGACCACCGGCAGGATCTGCGGCAGGTAGAACCCGGAGCGGAAGAAGGTGGTCACACCGTTGCCGAAGCGTTTCGCGATGTAATCGAACAACGCGGCGGCCAGGATCAGCCCGATAATCGTCGGGATGATGACCATGGCGACAATGAGGTAGAGGTTGTTGCGGAACGAAGTCCAGAAGATGGTATCACCCAGCGCCTTGCTGTAGTTGGTGAGTCCGATCCAGACGGGCGTGCCGACCCCTGTCCAGCGGGTGAAACTGATGCCGAAATTGGCGAGGACAGGCAGCACGATCAGGATCAAGAAGGCGAGCAGACCCGGCACCAGGAACAGCGCATAGCCCCAGTCGATCCCCGATCGCCGGCGGTCCCCGCTCACCGCGACAGTGGTCGCGGCGGCGGGGCCGGCGCGGCCCTCGGTGACGGCGATAGCTTTGTTTGCCATAGCGTTTCCCTCCAGGGTGGCGCCATCGGCCGCCGGCGGTCCACGCTGTTTCGACCACCGGCGGCCGACGCCTAACCGCGTATGCTTACGGTAGCGACGACTTGTATTCCTTCCACGGCGCGGCGATCTGGTCCAGCACCGTATTCACCGGCTTCTTCTTCGTGACCAACTCCTGGAGACTGCCGACCAGGGTGTCCATGTAGCCGGGCGCCGGCCAGTCAGGATAGAACGCCAGACCGTCGTTCTTCAAAATCGTGTTGAACGCCTGGTTCAGATCCTTGACGTGCTGATCGGTGATCTGGGAAAGGTCGGCGTTGATCGGAATACCGCCGGCGTTCGCCATGGCCGTCTGGGCTTTGGTGCCCAGGGTGATGTCGAGGAAATCGTAGGCCAGGTCCTTGTTTGCCGCATTCTGGGGCACGGCCAGCAGGTTGCCGCCCGACCCGGTATTGAGCTTCTTGCCCGGCATCGGGAAGAGGCCCCACTGGAAGTCTTTGATCGTGGTCAGGAAGGCGCCGAAGTTCCAGCTTCCGCCGATGAAAATCGGATACTTGCCCTGCTCAAACGCGGACACCGCATCGTTGGCCGTCACGCCGGTGGCGTTGGCCGAGTAGTAGCCCTTGCCGAACTCGTCCAACAGTTCCTGGGACGCGTAGGTAAATTCCGGCCCCTGGAAGTTGACATCGTTGGCGAAGGTCATATAGTTGGTGACGAAGTTGCGGTCGGCTTTGTAGAGCGCCAATTCGTACCAGTTCTGCGAGATCGGGTACTCGGCGGCGCCCAGGGAGATCGGTGTGATCTTGTTCTTGACAAATGTATCGCAGGCCGCGGTGAATTCCTCGAAGGTGGTCGGCACTTTGATGCCGTACTTGTCGAACATGTCCTTGTTGTAGTAGACCATGACGAACTCGCCGTAGGTCGTAACGCCATAGAGCTTGCCGGAGCCCATGATGCCGCGATCATCATAGCGGCTGGTTGTCTGGAGACTGGTGTTCAGGATCTTGTCCCAGCCGCGCTGGGTGGCGACATCGGTCAGGTCGGTCAGTAGCCCCTGTTTGGCGTACAGCCCGGCGGTGGCGTTGCCCTTGTTGACCTCCATGACGTCGGGCACATCGCTGGAGTTCAGGATCATCTGCGCGGTCTGCTGGATCTGGTTGAAGGTCTTCAACTCGAACTGCACCTTGACATCGGGGTGCTTGGCGGCGAATTCTTGCATCGCCTCGTTCCAGGAGGCGCCCATAGGATCGTCCGCCGGTTCATAGTGCCAGATCTTGAACACTTTGGACGCGGATGCGTTCAACACCGCGGGGCTGGCGGTGGGGGTCACCCCCGCCGCCGCGCCGCCGGCGGCGGGGGCGGTCGTCGCGGTTGCCTCACCGCCCGCCGCCGCGGGGGCGGTCGTCGCGGTTGCCTCGCCGCCCGCCGCGGGGGCGGTCGTCGCGGTTGCCTCGCCGCCGGTGGCGCCACCTCCCGTGGTCGTCGTCGGCGCCGCCTCGCCACCGCAGGCCGCCAGCACGACCATCATGATGCCCACCATCAGAATGCTCGCCAGTTTCGCTAATCCCTTATACATCGGTTCCTCCTTCTGGTCCATGTCGAATAGCGTCCTGCCGGTGGTTGGCCCTGAGGCCCGCGCCGGCTACCTCAGATCGGGCGGCGTGCCGGTATTATCCCTAGCCCGCCGTGCGCCGGTTCCGGCGGCAGGGACCGGAACTGCCGCGCACGTCGAGGCGACACGGCAACAACTGTTGCAACGCGGGTTGTTCCTGCGTCTCCAGTTGTTGGATTAAGAGTTCGACGCTCAGGCGTCCCAGTTCGCCGCCTGGCGCGGTCATAGTGGTCAGGGGCGGCATAACCATCTCCGCGACGCGCGCCGACGAGACCATCGCCACCAGCGAAAAGTCGTCGGGGATGCGCCAGCCTTGGGCGGCGATGGCCTGGATCACGCCGGGGAGCGCCCGGTCATTCATGGCGATGAGCGCTGTCAAGTCGGGGCACTCGGCGAGCAACTCGCGGAGGGCCACGTCCCCGGCGGCCGGGGTGGCCCGGCAAAGCCGGGTGACGCCCTCGATACCGGCCGCCTGGATCGCGTTCTGGAAATCGGCATGGGCACGCACAGCCGGTCCATACCCTGCATCAAACTCGGCCTGTGAATGATTCAAGAACGCGATATGCCGGTGACCCAATCCGGCGAGATAATTGACCGCCTCGTGCGTGGTTTTCTCAAAGTCGATGTCCACATAGGCGATGCCCGCGGTATCGGCGCAGCGCCCGATCATCGTGAAAGGGAATCCGTTCTCACGCAACAGGTCGACGCGGTCGTCATGCAGGCGCACCTCCATCACGATCACACCGTCGGCCAGCCCCTGGCGGATCAACTGCCGCAGTTCATGCAGGTTGTGGATTTCAGACGACCATAGCACCAGGTGATAGCCGTTTTCGCGGGCGGCCTCCGCGGCGCTGGTGACGAACTCCAGTTCGGTGGTGCCGAGGCCCCGTTCCGGAGCCGAAAAGAGGAGGGAAAGGATCCGGCTGCGTTTGCTGGCTAAGCCGCGGGCGAGCGCATGCGGCCGGTAGCCTAGCTCATCCATGGCCTGAAAGATCCGCTGGCGCGTCTCTTCCGAGATGGGCCGGGTGCCGTTCAGCGCGTAGGACACGGTGCTGAGGGCCACTCCCGCTCGTTTCGCCACATCAAGCATGGTCGGCATAGCCACGGCAACACCTCACAAGACAGGATACGATGAGGTAGGCGACGTATTGAAACGCAGTCGAAGCGCGTAGTCGAAACGTATAGTCGAAGCGCTTCAATGAACAAAATGATAGCACCGTTTCTGCGTCCTGTCAATAGGTCTACAGCATAAATTGGACCGCTTCCTCGATTAGGCACTCGCTACTGAGCAAAACTCGCTTACCAATGAGATCCGGCACGATGCCGGTAGCACGGCCCGGATCATGCTCCGCTTCGAATCGCTGATGATCGGGGACGCCTGGGGCTTGACAGGAAAGCGGGCGGGCCATATACTCCAGCCCGTGTAAGCGCTTCCATCCCGCGGACCCGGTAGGGCAGCATTCGATTATGACATCCGCGGAGCGCATTCGCCGCAATGGCGTAGACATAGAGAGGAGTTAGAGCTTGGCCGATCAATTTGTGCCGCAAAAGAGCGATAAATTCACCTTTGGTCTCTGGACCGTCGGCAACATGGGGCGCGATCCCTTCGGCGAACCGGTGCGCCCGGCGCTGGACCCCGTTTATATCGTGCATAAGCTGGCCGAACTGGGCGCCTACGGTGTGAACTTCCACGACAACGACCTGGTGCCCTTCGACGCCACGCCGGCCGAGCGGGATCGCATCGTGCGCGACTTCAAGCAGGCGCTCAAAGAGACGGGCCTGGTGGTGCCGATGGCGACGACGAACCTGTTCACGCACCCGGTCTTCCGCGACGGCGCCTTCACGTCATCGGATGCGGCGGTGCGCGCTTTCGCCTTGCAAAAGACCATGCGCGCCATCGACCTGGGCGCCGAAGTGGGCGCTAAACTGTATGTGTTCTGGGGGGGCCGCGAAGGGGCGGAAACCGACGCCTATCGCAACCCGCAGGACGCCATCAAGTACTTCCGCGAGGCCATCAACTACCTGTGCGACTATGTGCAGGCCCAGAGCTACGGGATGCGCTTTGCGCTGGAGCCGAAGCCCAACGAGCCGCGCGGCGACCTCTATTTCCCGACCGTGGGCCATATGCTGCACTTCATCACCACGCTCGACCACCCCGACATGATCGGCGTGAACCCCGAATTCGCGCACGAGACGATGGCCGGGCTGAACTTCGTGCATGCGGTGGCCGAGGCCCTGGAGGCCGGGAAGCTGTTCCATATCGACCTCAACGACCAGGTGATGGGGCGCTATGACCAGGACTTCCGCTTTGCCGCCGAGAATCCCAAGCGGGCGTTCTTCGTGGTCAAGCTGCTGGAGGAGAGCGGCTACGACGGGTCGCGCCACTTCGACGCCCATGCCTACCGCACGGAGGACGAAGCCGGCGTCTGGGCCTTTGCCCGCGGCTGCATGCGCTCCTACCTGATCCTTAAGGAGAAGGTCAAGCAGTTCCAGGCCGATGGGGAGATCCAGGGCTTGCTCAACGACCTGCGCGCGGGCGACAGCCGCTACACCGGCCCCGCAGCCGGCGGCGGTTACAGCCGCGAGGCGGCCGAGGCGCTACAGGCGCAGCAGTTCGACGTGGCCGCCCTAGCCGCGCGAGGCCGGCGCTACGAGGAGTTGGACCAGTTGGTGATGGAACTGCTGCTCGGCGTGCGCTAGCCCGGCAGCGGCGCCCGGTTGGTCTGAAATGAGCAAACGCGCCGCCAGGGGCAAAGTAGGGTTATCGGTAGGTTACTAAATCGGCGAAGAACAAGGCCGTCCACATGGGCGGCCTTGTTCTTGTGCTGGGCTGCGCTGCGAATACGC
>JAICKM010000702.1 GCA_025927935.1 Chloroflexia bacterium
CTACTGGCGTGTTGCGCTGCTGCCTGCGATAATGGCACGGCCGCCGAGTCCCAGCCGGCGACCGTGCTCGAAACACGGGGCCGGACTTTCTTGTGCCGTGATACCTTCCCCGCCGACCTGACCACCTGCCCGGCGGCAACGCCGGGCGCGACGGTGGTGGTCAACGGCGGCGTGCATACCGGGCCGGGCGACGCCACCTTGCTGATGAAGACGCGCGGCACGACCTTTCGCCTGCTGCCGAATAGCTCCTTGCGCTACGTCGAAAGTACCAGTGCGGGGGCGCTATTCTTGCTGACAGCAGGCCGTGTGTTCGCCGATCATGAGCCGGGCAGCGATAACGTCGTGATCCGCGGCGGCGACGCCGGGGTGGCCCCGCTGGGCACGCGCTATACCGCCGGGATCGACGGCACGGGAGTGATTATCTCCGTCCGTGAGGGACGTGTCGGCGTGTCGGTGCCGCCCGACGCCCCGGCCCAGCCGATGGATGCGGGCCAGGGTATGCATGTGGACACCGGCGCCCGTGCCGCGCCCACCCCGCGCCCGATGACGGCCGCGGAAGCGGCGCTCTGGCAGCAGATCGGCTCGCATCTCGAATGGCAAGCGCCCGCGCCCTGACGCTCGCCCGCCGGCTCGCATGATGCTTTGATTGGCGCCCGTTTGGTGACGCGGCGAGGCGCTGGGAAACATAGCCATGGGCGCGACTGCCCGCCCCGCTGGGGCCGGTTCGCGCTGAAAGCGAGGAATGCCCTATGTCCGTGGAGCCGTCTACTCCCGCGCAACCCGAACCCGCACCCCCCACGCCGCGTCGCTCGTTCTTGCTGCCGCTCGTGGGCCTGCTAATCGTGCTCCTGCTGATTGTCGCCGGAGTCACGCTGCTGCCCAAGACGAGCGGCACGCCGACCCCTGTGCCGCCGTCGCCGACCGCACCCGGCCCCACCGCCACCGAACTGGTTGTGGCCCCGACGGGCAGCGCCGTGGCCGGCCTGAGCACCGGCACCGCCGAGGCCGGGAGCATCGAGGGCACGCCCGCCGGCTTGCCCAGTGCCGAGCCGACCACGGCGCGCGGCGTGCTGACCGGCACGGCCGTCGCGGGCACCACCGGCACACCGGGCACCGCAACCACCGCGGGCACGCCTGGAACGCAACCAGCCGCAGGCACGCCGGGCACGGAAACGGCGGCGGGGACGCCTGCCGCCGCGCCCACCGGGATTACCGTGCTGGACAGCAGCGGCACCGCGTTTGTCTGCGGGCTGGCCCCCGGCTGCACACAAGCGGCCGTCGCGGGCATGGCCGTAACGCCGGGCGGCGAGGTCCGCACCGGGCCGGACGGCCAGTTGCGCCTGCAAACGCCCGCCGGGCTGGTCGTCCTGACCGGCACCACGACGCTGCGTGTAACGAGCCTGGATGCCCAGCAGGAGGCGATTACCCTGAGCGGTGGGCGGGTGCTGGCGCAGTCCGCGCCGGGCCGCAACGTGACCCTGACCATCACGACCACCGCCGCCAGCGTAGCCGGCACCGGCACCAGCTTTGGCGTGGCCGTCTTGCCCAGCGGGGGGGTGCGCGTCGCCGTCCCCGCTATCGGTAGCCGCCCGGTGAAGGTCCAGGGATCGGCGGGCGGGCCCGCCCTCGACCTCGCGCCGGGCCAGCAGGTGAGGATTGACGCCACTGGCGCCCCTGGTGCCGCCGGGCCGCTCGATGCGACCGAGGCCGCGGCCCTGGCTGCCTTGGGCGCTTTCTCGCCCGCCGGGACGCCGGTCGCCGCGCAGATCACCGAGCTGCCGGTGCCTGCCGTCTCGCCGTTCCCCAGCGGCGCGATCACGGCTACTATCGTCCTGACGCCCCCGGCGGAAGGGACGCTGCCACCGGTCGCCGGCGGCACGGGCACCCCGGTGGCCGGTGGCCCGGTCACAGCTACCGTGACCCTGGGGCCGACCCCGCCCGGTCCCGCCGGCCTGCTGGTCGGCGCGGCGCGGGCCATGAGCAACGTGCCCAGCTATACCTTCGGCGCGACCCTGGGCGCGGACCCGGCCACGGCGGAGTTCAGCGCCGGGACCCTGGCGGGCGACACGGCTTGCTGGATCACCACGGTGAACGCCGTGCGCACCGATTACCAGGTGCGCGGCGGTATCGTCTACCAGCGCACCGGCACGGGCGGCTGGCAGCAGCAGCCCAACCAGCAGGGGATTCCGGCCTGGATGACCTACTGGAAGCTGCTGGAGCAGATCGACCCCAGCACCGTGACCGACCTGGGCACGACGCAGATGGACGCCGTGACGGTGCGCCACCTGCGGGCGCAATTGCTCCCGGCCTCCGGTCTCACCGGCCTCAACTGGATCGACGCCTTCGTCAGCGATCAGGACCAGTTGGTGCGCGGCCTGGTGCTCTATAAGGGCGATCCGGCGGCCAACGCCACCTTCTTCAAGATCGGCTACAGCAGCCTGGGCGCCCCCCTGAGCTGCCCTCCGCTCTCCGCACCGTGACGAGTGCTGAGTGCTGAGTGCTGAGTGCTGAGTCGAGACGAGTAAGGTGCAGGCTCTACTCAGCACTCAGAATTGTCACTCTGAGCGCAGCGACGAGTCTCGTCTCAGGGGAATACAAGACGGAGATTCTTGGCTACTTCCAGAATGACAGATCCTGGTCGCTCGACTACTCAGCACTCGGCACTCGGCACTCGCATGGGCTGGCAAGAATCAGAATAGGTGTGCTATACTAGCAGTGGCGGCTAGTCTAGGATTGTGCGAATCTCATGAGCGTCGAAGAACTTCCGATACCCGCGCCCGCCCCGGAGCGGGATCAACGCGCCCGCGTTGCGCCACCAACGGACGGCCATACCGGCCCCGCGCCTGCCCCTAAAGGGGCATCTAAAGAGGCACCCCCCGCGCCCGGTACGCCGGGGCGCGCTCGCGTGGCGCCCGCCCGGCCAGGGATGGGCAACGGGCACGGCCCGGTCGCGCCGCCGCGGCCCCTGCCGCCCGGCACGCGTCGCTTGCCCGCCCGCTCCGGCTACTATGCGTCGGGCCGGAGCCGCCGGGGCGCCAAGCCGCTGTTCGTGCTGCGCCACCACCGGCCGCACTACCGGCGCGCGCTGGCGCCGTCCGCGCGCAAGGGCGGCTATATTCGCACCATCCTCGCGGGCCTGCTCGGCAGCACCTTGCTGTTCCTGCTGGTCAGTCTGATCGGGGCTGGGGGCGTGGCCTGGGCGGCCTGGTCCTATTTCACCGATGGCCTACCCTCCGTCACCAGCCTGCACCCCACCGAGTTTCAGAGCACCAAGATCTACGACCGCCACGGCGGCCTGCTCTATGAGATCAGCGACCCGACGCTGGGCAAGCGCACCTACCTCGGCATCGAACAACTCCCGCCCGACCTGATCAACGCCACCATCGCCGCCGAAGACGCCAGTTTCCGCGAAAACGCGGGCGTGGACCTGCAAAGCATCCTGCGCGCCGTCTATATCAACCTGTCGGGCCAGGGCACCAGCGGGGCCAGCACGATCACCATGCAACTGGTGCGCGGCGCCATGCTGCCCGAAAAGGACGAGCCGACCTTCCGCCGCAAGGTGCGCGAAGCGATCCTGGCGAACCGGGTGAGCGAGACCTACAGCAAAGATAAGATCCTCGAAATCTATCTCAACGACATCTACTACGGCGCCCAGGCGTATGGCGTCTCCGCCGCCTCGCAGGTCTACTATGGCGTGGCGGCCAAGGACCTCGACCTGGCCCAGGCGGCCATGCTGGCCGGGCTGCCGCAGGCGCCGTCCTACTATGAC
>JAICKM010000342.1 GCA_025927935.1 Chloroflexia bacterium
CTGGCATCCAGCACCTCACGCACGGCGCCGCTCACCGTGAATCGCAACTCAACATACTCGTCAAAGTTCACATCATAGCGGATATTGCAGGTGTCGCAGTGGGCCGTTAATTCCAGGTCCGCCAGGTTACTGACCTGAGCCTTCGCCACCCGGCAGTTGGGGCACAGCACATCCCAATGCAGGTCCAGCAGCCCGGCCTGGGTGGCATACAGGAAGAGGCGCAACGCCTGCATGCGGTCGATGCCGCAGCGGGCGGCGAACACGAAGGGACGCATGTTGGTCACTTCGTCGTCGGGCGCCGTCGCCAGGTGGGCGATGAGCCGGTCGGCCAGCCCCGGCGGCAGATTGGGCGCGCGCAGATCACGCGCGCGCTGCTCCAGGGCGCGCTTGTGCAGATCGGGCGGCAAGGGCGGCGGGAATACCGTGCCGGCCCGGCGCCGGTAGCGTTCGGCGAAGGTGCGATAGAGGCGGCTCACCCGCGTGAGCGTGTAGACGCCGAAGACGAAAAAGGCGCCGGCGCGGCCCAGGATGTTGCTGGGGACCACTTCGGCCCGTAACTCAACGGCGCTGCGGTCGGGACCCAGAGGCCGGACTGTCGTAATCACGTCGATGGACTTCAGCGGCACGCCTTCAAAAACCCGATGCACGCTGAAATAGCGGTTATGGACCCATTCAAACGGATGCTCGTACCAGTGAATCGGTATACCAAGAAGCTTCGCGTCGGCGCGCAATGCCGGGTGGTCCTGGGGATCGCGTGTCGCCTGGAACCGGGCCTTAGGTAGACCGGTGCTCCGCTCCACGCGATCGGTCATGGTGGCCGCGTCAAAGAAAGCCTCCGCAGGCATATCGAGGATCATGCGGCGCACTAAGCGCAATGGTCTGGACATACGCGAACTCTTCTTCCCCAGCCGGCCACGAGAGGACGGGCCACTGCGGTGATTGCTATACTACATAGCACGCACAAGCCCGGCGGCTAGATTTACTCCGCCGGCGCCCCGGCGTGATAGAGGGGGAGGCGCACGGTAAACGTACTACCCGGCCCTTCCCGCCCGGCGGCCGCCACAGTGCCGCCGTGCAGGGTGACGATCTCTTTCACCACATACAACCCTACGCCCATCCCGCTAATGCGTTGCGTCGCCGGGTCTTCGGCGCGGTAGAAGCGATTGAAGAGGTGCGCCAGGGCGTCAGGCGGGATGCCGATCCCCTGGTCCGCGACGATGACCACGGCCTGGTCCGCATCGCATTCCAGGCGGACGCTAATCGTGCCTCCGTTGGGGCTGTACTTGACGGCGTTTTGCAACAGATTATACAACACCTGCTCCAGCCGTAGCTCATCGCCGAGAACCAGCACAGGGGCCTCGGTCAGGCGGGCCAGGAGCGTATACCGCTCGAAGGCCGGACTCATCTCGTCCAGCAGCCGGTCGAGCAGGCCGTTCAGATCGACCACATGGTGCTCAATGCTAAGCTGGCCGGTTTCGATGCGCGAGAGATCGAGCAGCGAGATCACCAGGCGATGCAAGCGTAGCGTCTGCTGGATCAGCAGTTGCAGGGTGCGCGCATCGCGGGGGTCGGTCCGGCCCTCCAGGGCGGCGCGCCGCTGGAGCAACTGGGCGGAAGCCAGCACCGAGGTCATGGGCGTTTTTAGCTCGTGCGAGGCAATGGACAGGAAGTGATCGCGCACGCGCAAAGCTTTCTGGGCTTCCTGGTAGAGCCGGGCGTTGTCTACGGCCAGGGCCGCCCGCCGGGCGATGTCTTCGGCCAGGGTAAGATCCTCGGCGCCGTAGGGAACGCGGGTCGCCGTGCCGACAAAGGTAAGCAAGCCGAGCGTGCGGCCACGTGCCGCCAGCGGCACGACCATACAGGAGCGGGGATGCAGCACCCCGAACAGACGCCGGATCTCGGCATTGTGCATGCCGGCGGCGACTATACTCGCGGTCACGTCGGGGTAAAGCCGCGGCCGGCCAGTACGTAGTACCTCCCACACGGGATCGTTGGTGTTGGCGCTCGGCGGAAACTGGCGGCGAAACTCAGCCACGAGGTGCGCCTTGTCCGGGTCCACATGCGTGGTCGTCACGTAACGCAACGAGGCGTCGTCTTCCACCATGTCGAGGCTGCAATAGTCGGCGAGGTAGGGCACCGCCAGCCGCGTGACCAGGGCCAGGGTCGTATCGTAATCGAGGGAAGTCGCCAGGAGATTGCTCGCTTCGGCCAGGAAGAGCAGACGGCTCTTGGCCGCTTCGGCGAGCACCAGGGCCTGGTCGCGTTCGGCCAGCAAGGCGTCCTGGGCGGCCATAGCGGCGCGCAGTTCGCCTGTCCGCTCAGCCACCGTGGTTTCGAGTTCGGCGGCGTGACGGGCGAGCGCGGCCTGTTGTTCCTCCACTTGCCGGCTCAAGTGGCGCATCTGGATGGCCCGGCTCAGCGAGGCGACAAAGTATTCCGAGTCGAGCGGCTTCTGGATAAAGTCATAGGCCCCCGCGCGTAACGCCTGCATCACGAACTCCCGCTCACCGTAGGCAGTAATCAACAGGATGGGCGTGGTGGGCCGCCGGGCGCGGATCGCGGCCAGCAACTCAAGGCCACTCATGTCCGGCATGCGAATATCGCTGATGATCGCGTCGTAGTCGGTGGCGGCGACCCGGTCGAGGGCAGTGGAGGCCGAATCCGCGGTATCCACCGTGACCCAATCCATCCAGAGCCGCATGAGCTTGGGGAAAGCCAGCAGCAGGGTGGGATCATCGTCGACGATCAGGACATGGGGTGTGCTCATAGCGCACCTCGTGGGGAGTGTGGGTACGAATAAGCCGTGTGGGACAGGGGCGCAGCCTCCGCGGTTGGCTAGCCCCCGGCAGGGATGGTGGCGGCACCCACGCAAGCGACCGGGCGCCGATATGGACCATTATAGCATAATCCGCAACATATGTGACATAGTAGCAAAGATGAAGCTGTTATGATTGCTTACTGCTGATCCCAGAGCTGGGCGAGCGCCAGGTTGATCACGACCACCACCCCGAACACAGTGGCCGGCACCGGCTGGCCGGCGACCGCCAGGGCCGCGGCGGCCAGCGCAAAAATCACCAGTTTCAGCACCAAAAGCGCGGGTATAGGCAGTCGCGTCCGCGATGCGGGCGCGGCGAACCGGCCCCACACCAGGGCCATCAGCAGCGGCGCGCCAATACCTAGCACGACCGCCATGATCGGCCCGCTGCTCACCTGGAAGCCCCAGTAGGCCAGCGCGGCCAGCGCACACAACTCCAGGAGGAAGCTCAGACCCAGGTTCACGGATTTGAGTGTCTGCACTGCTGTCGCTCTTTCTGCCCTATGCTTCCGAGGGGCGGCGGGCCGGTTTCCAACCGGCCCCTACACCGCAAAATTAGCGTGGCTGCCTGCTTGAGGTACGGCACGGAGGGCACGCGCCGGCCTGAGCCGCCGGGGCGGGGACCTACGCCCGCCCGTGCGCGACCAACCAGCGAGCGCGCTGGTCGCGGGCCACTTCAGGGTCGCTGGGCTGATACGCGGCCAGGAAGGCGGCTTTGGCTTCATGGAAGCTGCCGTCGAGTATGCTCCGGCGGATCTCGCCGGCCAGGCGAACCAGGAAGCGCACGTTGTGGATGCTGTTGAGCCGGTAGCCCAGCAGTTCCTTGGTGCGGAACAGGTGATGCACATAGGCTACCGAGAAGTTTTGGCAGGTCCAGCAATCGCAGCCTGGCTCAATCGGCTCGTCCAGGCGGGCGAAGCGCGGACTCTTGATCGGCAGGCGGCCGTGGCGGGTCAGCAGGGCGCCGTTGCGGGCCAGGCGGGTGGGCAGCACACAGTCGAACATGTCGATGCCGCGATCCACGATCTCCCAGAGGTCTTCGGGCGAGCCGACGCCCATGAGGTAGCGCGGCTTCGTGGCGGGCAGGAGAGGCGTGGTGACTTCGAGCATCTCGTGCATCAGCGCCTTGGGTTCGCCCACGCTGAGGCCGCCGACGGCATAGCCGGGAAAATCGAGATCGGTCAGGAACTGGGCGCTCTCGCGGCGCAACTCCGAGTAGACTCCCCCCTGCACGATGGCGAAGAGGGCCTGGCCGGTGGGGCCATGCGCCTGCTTGCAGCGCGTGGCCCAGGCGTGGGTGCGGCGCAACGCCTGGCGGTTGTAGGCTTCATCGCTGGGGTAGGGCGTGCATTCGTCCAGCACCATCATGATGTCGGCGCCGATCTGCTCCTCTAGCTGCATGACCTTTTCGGGCGTGAAATAGTGGCGCGAGCCGTCGAGGTGGGACCGGAAGGTGACGCCGTCGTCGTCCAGTTTGCGGTTGTGGCTGAGGCTGAAGACCTGGAATCCCCCGCTGTCGGTCAGCATGGGGCCGGGCCAGCGCATGAAGCGGTGCAGCCCGCCGAACTCGGCGATCAGATCGGCGCCGGGCCGCAGGTAGAGATGGTAGGTGTTGCCGAGCACACAGGTCGCGCCCAGTCGCTGCAAGTCGTCGGGGCCGAGCGCCTTGACGGAAGCCTGAGTGCCGACGGGCATGAACAGCGGAGTCAGGCACTCGCCGTGCGGCGTCTGCAAGCGCCCGGCGCGCGCCGCCGTGCCGGGCAGCGTTGCTTCCACCGTGAAGCCGAAGGGGGTTGATTCCGTCATAAGGTGCGCTCGTTTCCTCCCACCGCCCCTGCCGGGCGGGGCATAAAATATCCGCGGGGGCAGGAGCGCCGCCGCGGCCAACACGTACTTCGCCCTCAGTATAACAAAGCCCGCGCCGGGTTGTCAAAGCGTGTCAGCACCTATCGGGCGGTCAGGACTGCGCATCCGAGCCATCCAGGCGGGCGAGGTCGTCCAGCACCGTCTCGATCCAATGCACCATGAGATCATGGTAGGCAATGCCGCGCCGCACCGTTGCGGTGGGCAGGCTGCGATCCTGGCCGAGGGCCTGTTGCATTGCGCGCAGGCGTTCGCCGCGGCGCTGGTGACGCCCGCGGTACTCCTGGAGCATCCGGGTCAGGGTTGCGGTCGGTAGGTACTCGCCGAAGAAGACGGTCAGCACGAGTGGCGAGTGCAACAGTTCATCGCGCGGCTCGTCGGTGGCCCAGGCGGCCAGCCAGGCCGCGAACGCGGCGCGCCCCGCCGCGGTCAGCCGGTAGGGCCGGCGCTCGCGCGGGCCGCCCTCGCCGCTGTCCTCGATCAGGCCCGTCTGGGCCAGCCGCCCCAACTCCAGGTAGATCTGGCTGCGGGTGACGTTCCAGAACCGGCAGATGGAATCTTGCGCGGCCTCGTAGATCTGCCAGCCTGTCATAGCATCGGACTCTCCAGCGCCCGCCATCCAGGGCGGCCTACCCAGGTGCAGCAGCCCAAGCACACAGGCGGCAGTGGCGTTCAAGTTGTCTGTTTCCATCTTAGGCATGACCCCTTCCCTTTTGCTCAAAAGTAGTATACAATATTTCCTGTCGGAATGACCGTCCAAAATGGAATATTAGCCGCGGCCTATAGCAAAGCAGGAGGCAGCCATGCTTACCGTTAGCGCACCGCAAGTAGGACAAAGCATCCGCCTGCCGGATGGGCGGAGGCTGGGCTATGGGGAGTTTGGCGATCCGGCGGGGACGCCGGTGGTCTTCTTCCACGGGTGGGGCGACTCCCGGCTCACGCGGCACCCCGATGATGCGCGCACCGCGGCGCTCGGCGTGCGGCTGATTACGGTGGACCGGCCGGGCACCGGCATCTCGGACTTTCAGCCGGGGCGCACGTTGCTCGATTGGCCCGCCGACGTGGCGGCGCTGGCCGATGCGCTGGGCCTGCGGCGGTTCGCGGTGTTCGGGCACTCGGGGGCCGGGCCGCACACGCTAGCCTGCGCGTACAAGATGCCCGACCGGCTCACGGCTGTCGGGGTCGTTTGCGGCTTCGCCCCTTTCGACCGGCCGTCGGCCACAGCCGGGATGCGCAAGGACATGCAACAGTTTATTCCGCTGCTGCGGCGCATGCCCTGGCTTACCACGTTGTTCTTATCTTCCCTGCCACGGGAGTACCGGCGCGATCCCGACAAGGCGTTCGAGAAGCAGTTCGGGCACGATTTGCCGGCCTCGGATTTGCAGATGCTGGCGCGCCCGGAGATCCGCGCGAACGTGCTGGCGGGCGCCGTCGAGTCGCTACGGCCGGGGGCGCGGGGGATGGCCCACGAAGCGCGGCTGCTCTTCGCCCGGCCATGGGGCTTCCAGCCCGCGGACATCCAGGCGGAGGTGTGGCTGTGGTATGGCGGAGCGGACGTAATCGTCCCACCGCAGCAGGGCGAGTACCTGGCGCGAGCGATCCCGCACAGCCATCTGACCATCTACCCAGAGGAAGGTCATATGGTGCATATCACGCACTGGGCCGAGATTTTACAGACTCTTGCGACGGCCAATTGAAACTGCCGCGCACGAGATAGGCAGAGGTGGCGCATTGACAGCGCACATCGTAAGGACCGGCGTACTATGCGCCACCTCCGCCCGGTCCTGCCCTGCGTTGCCCAGAAACTGTTGTACCAGAATGGCTGGTGTCACGCCGGAGTCCCAGATCCCCACGCTTCGAGACCTCCTGCCATTGCCGCCAAGTTGTACCAGAATCGCTGGTGTCGCGCCGGAGTCCCACTCCGGTAAATCTTAATCACCAGGCGTGCGCATCTCTCGACTACGGACTTCCCGCATCTAGTGCGGGCGACGCCCGCCACCTGTAAACCTTGCTCCCAATCGCGTAGCGGTGCGACCCGGTCCCAGGTCCCTCCGGCGCAGCCCTGTACCAAGGTACAGTTGCCTTTCCCCAAATCTGTGCTACAATGATAGTAGCTGTTGTAACAACTACTACGTGCGAATAGACAACCGGAAAGCCGGTACCATCACAACGAGCCGGCGTCCGGCGAGGCGGCAAGGAGAACGATCATGACGCTTGCAGTGGATCGCGAATTTGAGGACCTGGAGCAGGTCGAGGATGTGCATCGGCGGGTCCTGACCCCCGATGAGCTGCACAAATTTGAAGGTTACATGGCGGAAATCTTCGCCGCATTTGGTATGGACATGGACACCCCGGCGACAGCGGCGACGCCGGCCCGCTACATCCGCGCGCTGCTCGACGCCACCAGCGGCTATGAGGGCGACCCCAAGCTGCTCACGGTGTTCTCCACCGAGTGCCGGGGCGGCCCCGATTGCCGGCTCAGCCAGGTGGTCGAGGGGCCGATTCCGTTCTACGCGCTGTGCGAGCACCATGCGCTGCCGTTCTACGGCCAGGCATACGTCGGCTATATCGCGCACGAGGGCATCATCGGCATCTCCAAGCTGACGCGCCTGGTGCGCCTGTATGCCCGCCGCTTCAGTGTGCAGGAGCGCATCGGCCAGCAGATCGCCGATACCCTGGTGACGCTGCTGGCGCCGCACGGCGTGGCGGTATACC
>JAICKM010000776.1 GCA_025927935.1 Chloroflexia bacterium
CCAAGGCGGGGTAGTCGCGGTACAAGTCGGTCAGGCGCTTCTCGGCGCGGCTGAGATCCGCTTTGGTCTTCCGAATCGCGGCGATCAAGTCTTCTTCATTACGCATAAATAACTGAGCATCCGGTGTCGGCGGCGTGGCTGCCAGTTTGTTCGGGATTGGTGTGTGCGCCATGTTACCCTCCTAATCGCTGCTGTACGTCTCGGAGCGACCCCGCCCCCGCGCTCACCTGTTGCCACTGGGCCAGCGTGCCGGCGGCGGTCAGTACCGGCGGGGCACACTCGTAAGCCGCCCCAACACCTCTGCGGCGTCCTGCGCCCCGATGGCGGCGTACTCCAGCCGGGCGGCAAAGGCGTGCGGATCGTCCGCCGCCAGCCACAGGCCGAGCAGGCTTGTTTCGTGGCGCGGCGTAGCGGCCAGGTGCCAGCGTTTCAGCCGGGCCCGGAGATCCGCCTTGAGCGCGGCGCGCCGATTTTCGTCCGATCCATTCTCTCTGTATGTTGTAACGGCTGTTTCTTGTATGGCCGATTCCCGGACTAGGGCTGGGTCCGATTTCTGGACATGGCTAGTCCGATTATCGGACAAGGGCGCGCCGGCCATGCGCGGGCGATAGGTCGTGCTTTCCCAGCCCCGCGCGCCGTCCGGGCCGCTCCGCACGGCCTCGATGATGCCCATCGCTTCCAACCGCTTGATCGCTTCCACGGCGGTGGACTTGGCTAGCCCCGTGCCGCGATCCAGGCGCGTGCCGTCGGCGCGGGTGATGCCATGCTGGATTTGACTGAGGGCGATGGCATCGGCGTCCTTCTTAAAGCCGAACGTGCGGCGGATAATATACAGCAGCACCTTCAGTTCCGCGCCGCTCAGGACCGGCAGCAACACGTCAAACACCTCGTCCGGCGTCTGGGTATAGCGCGGGCCGACAAAACCGGCGAAGTGGAACGGCTCAGGCATTACCAGCGGCCCCAGGACCACAGATCGCCGCGTTCTGCGCCCTTGTGATCGTCCCGATGAGTAGTTTCCCCGCCCGGCATAATGTAGGCGCCACAGTGCCCGCATTGCCCCATATAGCGGGGGCGAATCCAGGCGGCCAGGGCCGGCGACGCTTCACGAAGCAGATGCGCGAGGATGTGGGCATCCCGCAACGTGTAATGCTCATATGCCTGGCGTAACTGTGCGGTCAGCACAGCCCATTCCGCTTGGAGTTCCGCCGGCGGTTGTGTCGGCGCAGTGTTCATCTCAGGTTCCATCCCCTTACCCCTCCTCGCCATAGTAGTGGCGGAGCCGCGCTAGCAGCCCGGCGCAGGTCGGTGCCAGCAGCGGGGTCTCCCAGGTGGCCCGGCGCGCGCTGTAGGCGCCGGGAATCACGCGGGTGCAATGCCAGGTGTTATGCGTGGCCGGCACCCGCGCCCCGTCGTGCTGGGCAATGAGGGCGCGCACCGTGGCCTGCTCCTCCGGTGTCCAATCCCCCACGAATTGCACCGGGCTATAGCCCGCGCCCTGCGTATCCAGATGGCGCAACAGAATCTCGCTCAGATCCATCGGCTTACCCCTCCTCCTGGGCATTCAGCCATTGCTCAATCGCCGCATCTATCGCCGGCCCCTTCCCGCGCCCCTTGCGCTCACAGTAGGCCGCAAGGCGGTTCTGTAGCGCGATATTCAGCCGGTAGGTATAGGGTTTGCTGGCGGAGACGTATACGTCGTCGTTTACGGGTACACGCGGGGTCGCAGCGCCACTGAGCGATCCGGCCTTGCCGGTGCCCAGGTTGACGCCGCCTAGTTCAATCTCTTTCGCCATGTTGGATCTCCTGTGCGAGGTCATGGTAGGCCCGCGCGCCCGCGCTGGCCGGCGCATACTCGCGTAGCGGCTGGCCGTGGCCGGGCGCTTCCGCGACTTCGATGTTCCGGGGGATCGTCGTGCGGTAGACGGGTAGCCCGCTCTCGGCAATCGCCGCCTGCACCGCCCGCGCCAGCTTGGTGCGATTGTCCACCATCGTACACAGCACGCCGCCGAGCGTGCAATCCAGCCCCGCATCGCGCATGATCTGGAGATTGTCCTGCAACTCGCGCAAGGCGTGCAGCGGGAAAATCTCCGGCTGCACCGGGGCCAGGACCGCGCCGCCGAGGGCCAGGGCGTTTTGGGTCAGCAGGCCGAACGCGGGCGGGGTGTCTACGAGTACGTAGACGTAGCGGGCCAGGACCGGGGCCAGCGCGCGCCGCAGGAGATGCTCCCGGCCCACGACCTTGGCGAGTTCGTTTTCCACGGCACTCAGATCCGGCGTGGCCGGGAGCAAGTCGAGACACGGGCGCACCGTCTGGATCGCCGCCTCCAGCACATCGGGCCGGCGCGGGTTGAGCAACACCTGATACAGGCTCAGGCGCACTTCATACGGATTGACGCCCAGGCCGATGGTGGCATTCGCCTGGCTATCGGCGTCCACCAGCAGCACCGGCGCGCCCGTCGCCGCCAGTTCCGCCGCCAGGTTGATCGCGCTGGTCGTCTTGCCCACGCCGCCCTTCGGGTTGGTCACGGCGAGGATGCGGGCGGTCATGCCGGAACCTGCTGACGTTGATTGTGTTCCTGTTCCCAGGCGGCCCGGTCGCAGCGGCAGCAATAGATCTCCTCGAACATATTAGTGTGACACGTCGGGCAGTAGTGCCATTTAGCCCGCTCCGCAGCGGCGGCGGCTTGTTTCGCCGCGATCTGGGCCTGTATCTTAGCGCGGTTCGCGTCCGTGGCCGGGACGAGGCTGGTAAGCGCCACGGTCGTATGATTATCGCTGTACCCGCCGGCAAAGGGGCGGAGCGCATTCTGCCAGCGCACCCGCGCCTGTGTGCCATAGATGCGGACTATCGTGCCGACAACGCGACGGCCACTCTTGCGGATTACTTCATCGCCTACTTGAAACATCGTGCCTGCCCTCCTATGGGACGAGATGCCCCAGGCCGCGCCGGGTGGCTGCCTGGGTGCTAATCCCCAGGCCCGTCGCCGGATCGGTAACATAATCGGCGTCGCTGCCATACGCGCCCGCGTCGCCCGCCGAATCATCATCGGCATCAAACCATGCGTCAAACGATTCTTCACACGCGGCGCATAGTTCATACGGCTCACTGACGGGAACCCGGTGACAACTCCCACATAGATTCATCGTGCCTGCCCTCCTTACGTGTACGTAGACGGTTACGCCGTGAACAGCGCCGCGTATTCCGCGCGGGCCGCGGCCAGCTTGGCTTGCCATTCCGCTAGATACTGCGGATCACCCGACTCGGTGTAGACGCGCACCGCGTACTCGGCAGTGGCGATCTTCTTCTC
>JAICKM010000657.1 GCA_025927935.1 Chloroflexia bacterium
CGCGGCGGGCACGCGGATATCGCGTTCGCAGTAGGGCGAGTGCTCCAGCAACTGGCCGAACTCGTTGCGGTAGCGTTTGGGCGTCTCGATGCGACTGCGCGACTCGACCACCAGCCAGCGCTGCGGCGTGGACTCCATCACGACGCGGTAGATCGTGCCGTGGGGGATGACCACGTAGTCGCCTTCGTGATACGGCAGCGCGCCGTACATGGTCTCGAAGGTACCAGCGCCTTCGTGGATGAAGTAGAGCTCGTCGGCCTCGCCGTTTTTGTAATAGTAGCCGTCCATTGGTCCGGTCGGGCGGGCGATGCCCAGCGACACGTCGTCGTTGAACATCAAGACGCGACGGCTGGTGATCGGGTCGCCGCCTGGTTCCGCCGCCCTGGTGCGCAGGTGGTAGTGGCGCTGCACGGGTTCGCGCCATTCCTCCGGCGTTTCCAGCGGGCAGGGCGTGATGCCCGTCACGCGCACCGGCGGGTGGTAGTGGTAGAGCAGCGAGGCGAGGCCGGAAAAGCCCTCGTTGCCGAGTAGTTCTTCGGTATAGAGTTCGCCGTCGGGGCGGCGGAACTGCGTGTGCCGCTTGAGCGGCACCTCGCCTACTTTATGGTAGAACGGCATGGCAGAAACCTCCTACAGGTTGCCGCGCAACTCTTGCTCGCGCTCGATGGCCTCAAACAGGGCCTTGAAGTTGCCTTCGCCGAACCCGCGGCAGCCGTGACGCTCGATTAGTTCATAGAACAGGGTGGGCCGGTCCTGCACCGGCTTGCTGAAGATCTGCAACAAGTAGCCATCCTCGTCGCGGTCGGCCAGGATGCTGTGCGCTTCGATCTGCTCCAGGTCTTCCTTGATCTTGCCGATGCGCTCCGGCAGATCCTGATAATAAGTGTGCGGGGTCTTCAAGAACTCGCAGCCGTTAGCCTCCAGGTGCTGCACGGTCGCCAGGATGTCGCCGGTGGCGACGGCAATGTGCTGGGCGCCGGGGCCGTTGTAATACTCCAGGTACTCGTCGATCTGCGACTTCTTCTTGCCCTGGGCCGGCTCGTTGATCGGGAACTTGATCTTGCCGGTACCGTCCTGCACCACCTTGGACATGAGCGCCGAGTATTCGGTGGAGATCTGGTCGGCGTCGAAGTGGACCAATTGCTCGAAGCCCATCACGTTGGCGTAGAAGGCCACCCACTCGTCCATGTGGCCCAGTTCGACGTTGCCGACGATGTGGTCGACGACGCGGATGCCGACGCTCTTGCCTTTGATCGCCCGCGGCTGGAAGCCGGGCATGAAGGTGCCCTGATAATCGCGCTCGATCAGGCTGTGAATGGTGTCGCCATAGGTGGCGATGGCGGCGCGCTTGACCGTGCCGTGGTCGTCGGTGAAGACCTGTGGCTCCATCAGGCCCCTGGCCCCGCGGCTGAGCGCCACGTGGTACGCCTGCTCGACGTGGGGCACGCGCAAGGCAATATCCTTCACGCCGTCGCCGTGGCGGTGGACCTGCTCGGCCACCTCGTTCGTGCTGTTCAGGGGGGCAGTGAGCACCAGGCGCACGCGGCCTTGCTCCAGCACATAGGACACCCGGTCGCGCTGGCCGGTCTCCGGGCCGCGATAGCCGATGATGTCATAACCCCAGACCAGGCGGTAATAATGGGCGGCCTGGAGCGCGTTGCCGACATAGAGTTCGATGTAATCGATGGCCTGAATGGGGAAGAGGTCTTTCTGGGCGGCGCGCTGCTTATCGCGCTCCGAAAGCTCCCGCCGGGGCACTGTCTCAACCATGCTTCTCCTCCTTGAGATGCATTATCTATGCGGTTAGAGATCGCGAGTTGGCCGCTCCACTGCGACTGCTCGCACAACGAAAGTATAACAGAGCCTTCCAGACACCGTCAAGGCGGGCCGCCGGACAACGGTGTGTCCGCACCGGCGAGGCGCCGAGGACGCCGCGATCAGCGATATTAGCGCTGATCGCGGCGTTTTGACGGATGGACAGGCGCGGAACGAAGCCGTCCATTCGGGCGTGGTATAATGACCCGTGAGCGATCAAGCACCCCAGGCAAGGAGAACCCCAATGCACGAGGCAGGCGTCAGGAACCAGATACAGGCAGAAGGCGACGCGGGCCGCGCCGCCGTGGTCGAGCAGTTGCGCCGGGCGCGCGTAGTGGGCGTGGTGCGCGTAGACAGCGCCGAGGCGGCGCGGCAGGCGGCACACGCCCTCATCCGCGGCGGGCTGGGCTGCGTGGAGATTACGCTGACCACGCCCGATGCCGCCCGCGTCATCACCGACCTGGCCGACCGCTATCGCGAGGATCCCGATGTGCTGGTCGGCGCGGGCACCGTGCTGACGCCCGACCAGGCCCGCACGGCGCTCGACGCGGGCGCGCGCTTCGTCGTGGCGCCCATCGCGCCCGACCTGGCGCCGATGGCGCGAGAGTATGGGGCGGCCACCATCCTCGGCGCCCTGACCCCAACGGAGATTGTCGCTGCGCGAGAGAAGGGCGCCGACCTCGTCAAAGTCTACCCGGTGAGCGCGGTCGGCGGCGCGCAGTATTTTAGCGACATTCTCGCGCCGCTACCGGGGCTGCCGCTGTGGGCGGCGGGCGGCACGACCGTTGCCGATGTGGGTGCCTATCTGCGGGCCGGGGCGCAGGTGGTCGGCCTGGCCGGGTCGGTGTTGCCGCCGGTCGCCGTGCGCGCCGGGGATTGGTCCGCGGTCGAGGCCCTAGCCCGCCAAGCGGTGACCAACGCGCAGGTGGTGAGCTAACCTCCGCCCGCGGACAACACAGTACGGAGGCAGCCGGCGCGCGATGTGCTACGCGCGGCGTCGCGACCAGATCGCCTCGAATAGCGCGATCATGCCCAGTCCGGCCAGGACATGTAACACGATCACCAGCATAAACAGGCCGCCGGAGACGACATCAAACAGCATCGCCAGCGCCAGCAGGATGATCACCACGAACAGCGCGCGAGTGATCATCTTCAGGTTGGTCGTCTGCCCGTTGGCGCGCATCTGGCTCCACAACATCTCGATCATCCCGATCACGACCAGTCCGGTCAGGATATGCAGGATGGTCACCACATTACCCAACCCCGGATCGCCGCCCACGCCGAAAAGCTGGGACAGCCCCAGCAGCACCAGCACCACAAACAACACGCGCAGAATCATCGACCGATTATTCACCAACTGCCTCCTCTGGATGCTCGAATCGCACTAAGAGGCGGTCTACAGCGGGATCGCCCCGTGCGATTGTAGCAGAGCCGGGGGTACCGGTCAAGGCAGTTGGGGACACGTCGGGTCTGTGCCGCCGATGTTGTACTGAGTCCGCTCGTCCGGGGTCAGGTCGCGGGTCAGCAGCCCGCAGAGATAGCGCAAGGTGTCCTGCAAGTTGGTGTGCCAGAGCCGCGCCGTGCCGTCGGCGCTGCCTGTGGCGACGTATTTGCCGTCATGAGAGAAGGCGACCGCCTGCACCGCCCCGGTGTGGCCGTTGAAGCGCCGGATCTCCCGGCCCCAGCCCGGCGCCATCGGCGACCCGGCAATATCCCAGAGATGAGCCACGCCGTCGCCGCTGCCGGCGAGGATGCTGTTGCCGTCGGGCGCGAAGGTCACGGCGGCGACGCCGTTGTTGTTCGTGGAAAAGACACCCAGCACGGCGCCCGTCTGCAGATCCCACAGGCGCGCCGTGCCGTCGCTGCTGCCCGTCAGCACCCGCCGGCTGTCGGGCGCGTAAGCCACATCCTCGACATTATCGTGGTGCCCGGCGAACTGGCGGATTTCGGTCCCCGATTGCACATCCCAGAGCCGGGCGTGCCCGTCGGCGCTACCGGTGAGCACAGTCCGCCCGTCAGGCGCATAGGCCACGGCGTAGACCGGCGCGGTATCGGTGAGAACGTGCAATTGCCGGCCCGTCGCGGCGTCCCACAAGCGTGCTCTCTTATCGCTGCTGCCGGTCAGCACCGTCTTGCCGTCGGGCGAGTAGACGGCCTGGTCGACGATCGCATTGACCGGGAAAGCGCGCACCTCAGCGCCCGTGTGGATGTCCCAGATATGCGCCGCTTTGTCCGGGCGGCCGTTGGCGGTGAGCACATAGC
>JAICKM010000445.1 GCA_025927935.1 Chloroflexia bacterium
CCGCCGGGCGGCTGCCGTTCAGGTCGAAGGCGACGCGGTAGGCGCCCGCGCCCACGCCTTGCAGGTAGAGCAGCGTGTGCGGCGTCGTCCAGCGGTACTGCTGGTGCGCCGGGTCTTCTTCGTCCTGATGGATGTCGCG
Source organism: Chloroflexia bacterium (assembly GCA_025927935.1). The sequence continues at coordinate 140 of JAICKM010000445.1, forward strand.
CCAGTAGGGCGCATCGGTCGGGCTACCCGCGACGATGCTGTAGCTGGGGCGCACCTGGTAGGCCAGGGCGAGCACCACGAGCGCGACGAGCGTGACCAGGTAGGGTGCGCTGCTGCCCAGCGTGCGGCCCAGGGCGCGGATTTCGCGGGAGAGGGGCAACCGGGTGGGGGCAACCTCTCCCCCCGCCCCTCCCCGCGGCGGGGGGGGGAGTCGGGTGCGCACTGCTTCTTCCACCTCCGCTGCGGGCGTGGGCAGGCGACTGTCGCTAGTGCCGGCCATAGAGCACCACGAAGTCATTGTGCCAGAGGGCGTCTGCCGGGCTGAAGCCGTAGGCGGCGGGGTTCTCGCGAGTGTAGAGCAGCGCGTAGTCGTAGGGACCGGCGCCGCGCGGGGCGATGGACTGGCCGAAGCTGCGGTCGGGGTCGCCGAATTCGTGCAGGTCACGCAGATAATAGGCCAGAGCGTCGATATAGACACCTGTGCCGCCGCCGTCGGCTTGCGGGTCGCCCAGAACGAGCGAGGCGCCGGGGCGGACCAGGGTGCGCAACGCCGCGGGCGCCTGCGGGCCGCGCAGGTCGATGCGGTAGACCTTGTTCTCCCCGAAATCGGCCACCTGCACGAACTCGCCGGGGTAGAGGCCCGCCGCCTGGCCCGCCGTGCTGCGCCAGGCGAACTCCACTTGCTGGGCGCCGCTCAGATTTTCCAGGTGGACCGTCGCCAGGTTGACGCCGAGCGCCCAGAGCACGTCGAGGCTGCGCGGGCAGGGGAAGCAGTTTTCCAGTTCGTCGTTGAGTGCGGTCCACGAGGTGGGGCGCACGGTCAGGGCGGCGTTAGGCATACGCAGCCAGTGATAGCTGCTGTAATATTCGTAGAGGCTGATCATGGCGACGTTGCGCGGCCCGCGCTGGTAATAGACCATCGGGTACTCGACGATCACCTGGTCGGACGGCTGGGCGGCGAGCCAGCGATACAGCGGGATCTCCGGGCCGGACGGCAAGGGTTGCAGGGCCAGCGGCGCGCTCCATGATTCGAGCAAGAGCAGCCCCGCGCAGGCCGCCGGGACCAGCCGTCCGCCGCGCCATCCCGGCCGGCGGGTGCTGAGCCAGGCGATGCCGAAGCCCGCCAGCACGGCCAGGCCCATGGTGATCAGCATGGCGACGCGCGTGGTGACGCGCATGGTGGCGATGCCGGGCACGAACTGGTAGAGCAGCATGTAGGGCAACGGCAGGACTGGCCCGCCGGTGAAGGTGGGCAACAATTCCGGGCCGAGGGCCATGACGACGGCGATGCCGAGCAACAGCGCGTAGAACAGCGCGTGGCGCGCCCAGGGCACACGGCGGCGCAGGCGCCAGGCGACGAGGCCGCCGAGCGCGGCCAGCGCGGGCGCGACCAGGCCGGGGAACAGGCTCCTTTCCCAGGGCCAGTCGCCGGGGTCGGCGAAGGGCTTGAGCAGCACCCGGTAGAGCGGGTTGCCGTTGTAGACGGCCAGGAAGCTTTGCAACGTGGCCGTGTAGCGCTCGATGTCCCAGAGGGCACGCTGAAAGCCGCCGTGCTGCCCGGCGATGTAGCCTGCGGCGACGGGGGCGATGACCAAGCCGGTGAGACCGAAGCCCCCGCCGAGGCGCACCAGAAAAGCGCGCGGCAGGCGGCGCTCGGCCAGGGCGTAGAACACGACGAACAACAGGATCGCGCCCAGCGTGTAGAAAGCCAGGTAGTGCGAGGCCAGGGCCTGGAGCGCGAAAAACAGCGCAAACAGCGCGGCCAGCGGCCAGGACGGGCGGCGCCAGAGCCGGTGCAGGCAGAGCAGCACGAAGGGCAGCCACTGCATGTTCAGCACGTTGAGGTGCATCAGGTTGTTGAAGCGAAAGAGGCTGAAAGCAAACACCACCCCGGCCACGATACCCGCCGCGCTGCTGCGGGTCAGGTCGCGCACCAGCAACCAGGTGCCGTAGCCGCAGAGCACGAAGGTGAGGATCGCCACGACATTATAGGTCAGGATGGCGTTGCCGCTGAGCAAGAACACCGGCGCGCCGAGCAGCGCGGGCGAGAAGATCAGTTCGTTGAAGGAGAGCGTGCCGTGAAACGGGTACATCACGTTGGCGTCGAACAGGTGCAGCGGATCGGTGACGAGGGCATGGGCCTGCCAGGCGATGCCGTAGGCGGCGGTCAGCGTGTCGCCGAAGTCCACGGCGCCCCACCAGGCCATGCGGGCCAGCGGCCAGGTGGTGATGATTGTGAGCACGGCAAAGAGGGCCAGCACACCCAGGTGGTCGAGGAAAGCCGGGCGGCGCGCCCGCGCGGCGGCGATGGGCGTGGGGGGCGGAATAGTATGTGTTGCTGCCGGCCGTTGTTTGATCATTAGCCGTATTGTACCATACGACTTGCGTGCCCGGCGACCAACCACTCGCCCCCCTTGCCGCCACGGCGAGGAAAGTCGAGTGTGGGCCAGCCCCACAGACACAAGCACCCAGGTGCGAAGGCCACCTGCGCGGCCTTTGGCCGGGGCATCGGATGGGGACGGTGGGATTCGGGATCCAGAAGAATACGAAAAGTATGTATCGGATGATATAGGACCAGGTCCTAGCCCATCCTTACCGGAATAGGAAATTCAGGCTATTTTGGTAAGGGTTCGACACATGGTAAGGATTTTGGTAAGCTAATGCTGATATAGTCATATTAGAAAACCTTACCAAAAGCACCAACAGCAGAGCGCAACGGCGAAGAGGGACGCCAGACGTGTCAGGTAGGGTATGGGCGCATAGTGAGGAGGCCCCCGGAGTCGTGAGGCTGCACGAGTCCGGCCTGGAGAAAGGAACTAGAACACCGCGATGAAGTTCATGCGTATTCTGGCCGTGGACGACGATGAGTCCACATTAGCCTTTCTGCGTGTTCGGCTGGAACAGGATGGCTTTGAGGTGTCCGTCGCACGCACCGGACCCGAAGCGTTGGAGATGGCCGCTACATTGATGCCGGATCTGGCCCTGGTCGATCTGCGCCTGCCGGGGATGGATGGCTTCGAGTTGAGCCGGCGCTTGTTGCAGATCTCGGAGATCCCGATTATTATGCTGACCGCCGTGGCCGACGAGCAAACGGTGGTCGAGGGCCTGGAGCGCTATGCGGAAGATTATGTGAACAAGCCCTTCCACTACCCGGAGCTGCGGGCACGCATCACGCGGGTGCTCTCGCGGCGGACACCCGACCCGACCACCGGGCGGATGGTGATCGACGAGCATCTCACCATCGATCTGCCCCGGCGCACAGTATGGGTAGACGGCACGCCGCAGCGGCTCTCGCCGATTGAGACGCGGCTACTGGCGACGCTGGTGCAAAACCGCGGGCGGGTGGTGCCGCAAGACGCGCTGCTGCGGCGCGCGTGGGGGCACTTGAACGAGGGCGAACCGGACTCACTGTGGGTGCGTATGCGTAACCTGCGCCGCAAGATCGGAGACGCGGCCAACCCGCCGCGCTATGTGCTGACCGAGCGGGGCGTCGGCTATCGCTTCGCCGAAGCCGAACCCGAAGCGCCCGCCGAGCCGCCGCCCGGCAACGGGCGCGCCGAGAGCGCGGCCATAAGGCGGACCACGCACCCAGCGACCACTGTGCCGGTGGTCACGAAGGTGGTCGCCGGGTTGCCCACCGGATGAGCCTGGTGCCGGGTATGGAGCGCGGAGAGCTGCCGGCCATGGCGGTCCCGGCCGGCGGCGAGGCCGGGACCGGTCATCATCCCGTCCGCATCCTAGTGGTGGACGACAATCCCGACAGCACGGCGCTGCTCGTGGCCGTGCTGGAAGCCCAATCGTACACCGTCGAGACAGCGACGACTGGGCAGGCTGCCCTCCGCAGCGTGGCTGCCAATCCGCCGGCGCTGATGTTGCTCGACGTGATGCTGCCCGATCTGGATGGGCACGAGGTGGCCCGCCGGGTCAAGTACGACGCCAATCTGCCGTTTATCCCGGTCATCCTGGTGACGGCGAAAAGCGAACTGCGCGATAAAATCTACGGGTTGGAGCAAGGCGCCGACGATTTCTTGAGCAAGCCGGTCAACAGCGCCGAACTGATGGCGCGGGTCCATTCGCTCCTACGACTCAAACGCGCGCAGGACGATCTGCGCCAGCAACATGAGCAGTTACGCACCCTGCACGCGCAGTTGCGCGACTCGGAAGCCACACGCGAGGAACTGGTGCAGATGATTACGCATGATCTCCGCGGCCCGCTGACCGGGCTGCTCGGCGCGCTGGAACTCATCGAGGACGGCAGTCTGGGGCCGCTCACATCCGATCAGCACCAGTTTATCGACCAATCGCTCCGCAACTGCCAGATCCTGAACGAAATGGTCACGGATATTCTGGACGTGAACCGGCTGGAGGCCGGGCACACCGAACTCGATTGGGAGCCGGTGGACCTGCGCGCCCTGGCCGGCCTGGCCTGCACGCAGGTGCAGGCGGCGATTACGGGCAAGAAGCTGGCCCTGATCAATGCCATTGCGCCGGATCTGCCGCCCGCCTGGGCGGACCGGGGCAAGCTGGTGCGGGTGCTGGCAAACCTGCTGAATAATGCGTTCAAGTATACCGAACGTGGCGCGATCACGGTACGCGGCAGCGTGGTGGCGGATAACGGCCAGTCCCACGCGGCGCCGGGCGAGGGGCAATCCGCGGAAGCCGGGCGGCAATATCTGCTGGTCGAGGTTTGGGATACCGGCGTGGGCATCCCGGATGAGGCGCGCCCGCAGGTCTTCCAGAAGTTTTTTCGCGTGCGCAACCGGCGCGCCGCCGGGGTGGCGCGCGGCACCGGGCTGGGACTCTACTTTTGCAAACACGTAGTGGAGGCCCACGGCGGTAACATCTGGGTGGCCGCCCGCCCCGATGGCGCATCGGGCAGTGTGTTTGCGTTCACCGTGCCGCTCGCACCTGAGCCGCACGCCCCGCAGGCGCGATGATGCCGCGTATCCTGATCGTCGAAGATGAGCCGTTGTCGCGGCAGGTGCTGCAACGCCGGCTGAGCAAAGCCGGGTATGAAGTCGATTCCGCCGACAACGGGCGTATGGCGCTGCAAACGCTGACGGCGACAGATACCCTGCCCGACGTGATCCTGACCGATCTGCATATGCCGGAAGTGAGCGGCTACGATCTGTGCGCCAGCGTGCGCCGTAACCCCCGGCTGGCCCATCTCCCTATCATTATTATGAGCGCCCTGGACGGCGCCGAATACCGAGAATCCATCCAGCCCTTTAACGTGGCACGCTACTTGACTAAACCGCTGGCGATGGATGAAGTGTTTGCCGCGATCGCGGCGGCGCTGGCGAGCTGACGGGGCAGGCGCCGCGCCGGATGTGGTGGCTCGCGGGCCACAAGGTGAAGTATGCCGTATACACTGCTCGTCGTAGAAGCGAGCGAAACGAACAGGGATATGCTGGCGACTCTGCTGCGACGAAACGGATATCGAATCCTCGAAGCAAGCAACGGTGCTGAAGCCCTCAACTTAGCCGCCGAGGAGCAGATCGATCTGGTGCTCCTGGATTTGTCCCTCGCGGACCTGGATGGCGGCGCGATCATCCGCCGGATGAAGGCGCTCCCCGCCCTGGCCGGCACGCCGATTATCGGCGTCAGCCCGCAGGATCGGCCCGGCGCTGCCGAAGCGGCCCGCGCCGCCGGGTGCGCCGGCTATATTACCCGGCCCATCGCCCTTGCCACGTTCCTCGACCTGCTCGCCGGGCACCTCCAGCAGACGGCATCCGGCCCGCCGGATGCCATGCCCGGCGCGTAGTCGTCCACCCCAGACCGGTTTGAAACCAGCCCCTACCGGAATCCATTCATGGGCGACGTTAATACACCACGAAGGAACGAAGCGCGCGAAGACG
>JAICKM010000259.1 GCA_025927935.1 Chloroflexia bacterium
CTGCTGAAGGTGTTCCAGAGCCTGCCCACCTACCTGATCACCAAGCACGAAGTCACGGAAATCAGTGTCGTGTTCGCGGCGAGCGGCGCGCTGCTGGTCGCCCTGGCCCTGGCTCTGGCCCTGCGCTGGAACCCCCTGCCCTGAGCCGGTAGGCCGCACAATTCCTGGCGACAGAACGTAGAGCGCGAAGACGGCGGATGCCGGCCCTGTTCTTCGCGCTCTGCGCGTCTTTGCCGGGTCTAGCCACGGCGCAGGCGCCGCTGCCGGGGAGACTGACATCCGTTCCTGAGCGCCGTTTACCTACCGCGAAGAATAGAACTAATATAAGTTATCTCCTCGTACTTCGCGCCTTCGCGGTGCATTGATGCACGGATGTCGGGGAGAATCTTGCCGCTGCTCAGGCGGTATGCTACAATGGTCGCGCATCAGACGCGACAGCACGCCCATCGGACGGAGACCCCATGTTAGAGACGTTCACCGCGCAGACCTTTACGCCCCTGGTCGGACAGACTTTCCGCGTCCGGCACGCGGGCGGGCCGCTCGTCGAGATCGAACTGATCAAAGTCACCGAGTGGGGCAGCCTGGGATCCGGGGGCCGGGCCGGCGGCCCGCCGCGCACCCCGTTTGCCCTGCTGTTTCGCGGCACACAGGCCGCCCTCTTGCCCCAGCAGATCTATGCCGTGGAACACGATCAGTTGGGCGCCTTCGATCTGTTCATCGTGCCGGTCGGCCCCGACGCCGCGGGCATGCGCTATGAGGCGATCTTCACCTAGGGTCCCTGGCTACGGCTGCCCAGGGGTCCAGTCCATCCGGTAGTAGACGCCATACTCCCCCGTTTTGGTAAAGCCCAGGCGCGTATACAGGCGCAAGGCCGGGTTGAACTGCTCCACGTGGATGCTGAGCGATTTGCGCGCCTGGGCGGCCTCGGCCATCAGGTCGCGCAGCAGCCGGGTGCCGATGCCCGTGTTGCGGTAGGCGGGCAGCAGGGCGATGTCCACGATGCGGATCTCGCGCGGCCAGCGAGCCACATAGAGCCGCCCGGCGGGTTGCCCGTCCGCCAGGATGATCTGGAAAGCCGCCCCGGTATAATGCTCCTGATAATGCCGGTGCTGGGCCGTGAATTGCATCGTCAGGAAGGCTTCCTTTTGCGCCGCATCCCAATCGGTCTGCGCCAGTTCCGCCTCCCGCGTGCCGGCGTAGACCTGATACAGGAACGGCAAGTCGTCGGGTTCAATGGGACGTAAGGTGATATTCATGACACTTTCAGCCAGACCGCCGGGCGTCATCCGCCCGGCGGTTCGCTTATTCGCTGTATAGGTATAGGCAGGTGCGGCGCCCGCCTAGCCGCGCGGCGGAAAGACGCCTTGCAGCGCGATACAGAAGTTGAGCGTCAGGTACGGCTGCATGTTGTTGTGCGGCTGGTCGCCGCCCGCCGGGGCCAGCGCCTGTGGGGCCATCTGCACCAGATTCTGCGTGCTGTTTTGCTGATAGGCGTTGGCGTAGCGGGCCAGCGCGTTGCCCGCCGGTTGGGGGCTGTCGCCCAGCGTATTGTTTGCGCGTAAAGTGTGGCTGTGGGCCGGAATCTCGCTTTGCAGCAGAGTCACCGTATCGGAGCCGCCCATCTGGCCCAGATCATAGATTGACAGCCCCGGCCCAGGCTGGTTGCCGCCCACGTGGAGCGGGGCGCTGCCCTGCACGTCGGGCAGCGCAAAAGTGCTTTTGCCGTCGCCGCCGTAGGTCGTGCCGAGCAGGGAGAACAGCGCGGTATTCTGGGAGATGGGCATAAGCTGGCCGTCGCAGAACGCCCAGCCGCGCGGCGCGAAGTTGAACGGGAAAATGCGGATCTCCGCGACAAAAGGATCGGCCATGGGAGCCTCCTAGCTCGGCGAGGGATAGATCCCAAACAGGGAAATGATGAAGTTGAGGCCCAGATAGGGCTGTAGATTGGTATGCGGCTGGCTACCGCCCACCGGGCCGATGGCGGTGGGCGCCATGTTGACCGTGGGCACGTCCTCCAGGTAGAAGTCCACTCCGGCGGTGCGCGACTGGGCCGTGACCGCGCCCACGGGATCGGGGCTGGACCCCAGATCGGCGGAAGCCAGGAACGGGTGCGTGTGGGCGGGGATCTGGGACACGGTGAGCGTGATCGCCTCGGCGCCCCCGGTCTCCGCCAGGATGAAGCCGTTGCCCTGGTGGAGCGGGATGCGACCGCGCAGATCGGGCAGGGCAAAGGTTTCCTGCCCGTCGCCGCCGTAGGTTGTGCCGATTAGATTAAACAGCGTCTCGTTCTCGGCGATGGGCAGGATGGCGCCGTCGCAGAACATCCAGCCGGCCGGGGCGAAGTTACCCGCAAAAATACGGATCTCGCCGACATAGGGTTGGGCCATGGGTCGATCTCCTCTAATTCTGCGATGGGAAAATGCCGATCAGGGCAATGCAAAACGTGAGCGCCAGGAAGGGCTGCATGTTGAGATGCGCCTGGCTGCCGCCGACGTTGGGCACAGTCGCGGGAGTGACCGCCGCCAGATTGGTGGGCGGCCCGTAGATCTGATTCACCGTCCGCGCCAGCACGTTCCCCGCGCCGTTGCTGAACGGGACCGGCGCGTCGCCGTCGGTCTTGGAGGCGTTGAGAGCGTGGGTATGCGCCGGCAACTCGGCCACCGACAGCGTGTGCGCCTGCTCCCCGCCCCGTTCGCCCAGCGTGTGCCCATTGCCCATGTGGATCGGGGCGCGACCCCGCAGATCCGGGAGCGCGAAATTCACTCGCCCATCGCCCCCATAGGTGGTGCCCAGCAGCGAGAACAGGGCCTGGTTCTGACTAATGGGCAGCAGTTGGCCGTTGCAGAACGCCCAGCCCTGCGGGGCATAGGTAAAGCTCACGATCCGGATCTCGCTCAGAAAAGGATCGGCCATACGAGTCTCCTTGTTGTAGGTGTACAGGCCATGGGAACCGCGGGCAAGGGCCGCCCGCGCCGGACAGCCCCGGTCGCTATCGATTGATCGACGCCGCACATCGGCGCGAGCGCAACTATCGTTTCCAACAGTATAGCAGGGAACGCGGCGGGCGGGGACGGGCCATCCTTCCCCATTATACGAGTCCTGTCAAGGACCGAAGTCCTTATTCACGGGCGGGCCGCACAGGTTGCGCCGTGCAGAGGAAGAGCAGAAAGGTGAATCGCATGCAACCCGACGATGCAACCAATCTTAGCCATCGAGCGGCCGATGACCAACCGGCCGGGCCGGACAGCCGGATCAGCGATACCCAGCGGCCTCGCTATCACTTTATGCCGCCGGCCAACTGGATGAACGACCCGAACGGGCTGATCCACTGGCGGGGCGCCTATCACCTGTTCTACCAGTACAACCCGCACGGCCCCTTCTGGGGCACGATCCAATGGGGCCACGCCGTCAGCACCGATCTGGTGCATTGGACCCATCTGCCGGTGGCGCTGGCGCCCACGCCCGGATCGTATGACGGCGACGGCTGCTTTTCGGGCTGCGCGGTGGACCAGGACGGCGTGCCGACCATCATCTACACGGGGGTGCAGGACACGCAGCAGCGGCCCTGCATCGCCACCAGCAGCGACAATTTGCGCACCTGGCGGAAATACCCCGGCAACCCGGTGATCGCCGGGCCGCCCGCCGGCCTGGATGTGCTCGGCTTCCGCGATCATTCGGTCTGGCGCGAGGGCGACACCTGGTACCAGGTGATCGGGTCGGGCATCAGGGGCCAGGGCGGCGCCGCCCTGCTCTATCGCTCGCCGGACCTGTTGCAGTGGGAGTACCTGCACCCGCTCTTTGTGGGCGACCGGAATCAAACCCAACCGATCTGGACCGGCGGGATGTGGGAATGCCCCGACTTTTTTGCCCTGGGCGACCGGCATGTACTGATCGTCTCGGTCTGGGACGACGAGCGCCTCTACTACCCGGTCTACTTCACCGGCGCCTACACAAATCACCACTTTACGCCGGACTCGGCGCAGCGGCTGGACTTCGGCGCCAGCTTCTACGCGCCGCAATCGATGAGGGATGCCCAGGGCCGGCGCATCATGTGGGGCTGGTTGCGCGAGGAGCGCGATAGCGCGGCGCAGTTGGCGGCGGGCTGGTCGGGGGTGATGTCGCTGCCGCGCATCGTGGCCTTGCGGCCCGACGGCACGCTGGACATCCGCCCGGCGCCGGAACTGGCGCTGCTGCGCGGCGCACACCATCGGTTACAGGATCGCCGGCTCACGCCGGAGGCGCCCGCCGATCTCGCGGAGGTACGCGGCGACACCCTGGAGATCGTGGCCGAGTTCGCGTTGGGCGACGCGACCGAAGTAGGAGTGGTCTTGCGGCGCGCGCCGCAGCAGGAGGAACAGACCGGCGTTTACTATGATCGCCGTACCCAGCAGGTCGTGGTGGACGGCAGCCGGTCGAGTTTGAGCGCCGCCGCCACGCGGGTGGTAGCCGGCGGACCGCTGGCCGTGGCGCAAGGCGAGACGGTACGGCTCCATATTTTCCTGGACCGCTCGGTGGTCGAAGTGTTCGCCAACGAGCAGACCTGCATCACCGAGCGCATCTATCCCACGCGCCCGGACAGTCTGGGCCTGGCGCTGCTTGTCCGGGGCGGCACGGCCCACCTGACCGCGCTCGATGTGTGGGAACTGGAATCGATCTAGCCCGCGCAGGGGCGCAGAGCGCGCCGATGATCTGTGGTGGGTTTTCTTTGTGCTCGGCGCGCTTTTGCGGCGCCGGTTCACGGCGGATGATCGAATATAGGCCGTGGAAGGATTGCTTTTGCGGCCAACCCGGTGTATGATAATAGGCAAGCCCGGTAGTTCTTCCGTAAGTCGTTCTCCTCCTACGATCTGTACCGGCGTTCCTGGGGCCACTCTTATGGTGGGGATGGACGCAGACTTCCATCCAGGCCGGGCACCGCGGCTCGTTGCAAAGCCGTCGTGCCGCAGATGCGGCAGCCGGCCGGCGCGGGGCATGTCACTATGGCGCTACCACGCGGAGATGCCCCGCGCCTCTCGTGATCCACAATCTTTAGCGGACAGAGGAGAGACACTCATGAAAAAGCTTGGTTTACTACTGTTGCTGGCGGCCTGGGTTCTGGCGGCGTTTCCCGGTGGCGCCGCTGTCGCGGCTGACAGCGTGACCGTGACGATGAATGCTCAGAACGGGTCGGGCGAAGACGGCACGGCCACGATTACGGCATCCGGAGCGAACGCCGTCACCGTTGTGGTCAAGCTGTCGAACGGCACCACGGTCGCCCAACCGGCGCACATCCACGTGGGCAGTTGCGCCAACCTCGACCCCACGCCCAAGTACCCGCTGACCAATGTGGTGAACGGCGACTCGACGACCACGGTCAACGTCGCGCTGGCCGACCTCACCACCGGCGGCTTCGCCATTAATGTCCACAAATCGGCCGCCGAGGTCAGCACCTACGTCTCCTGTGGCGACATCCCGGTGATGGCCGCGGGCGGCACGACCGGCGGGACCACGCTGCCCAAGAGCGGCAACGGCGACCTGCCGCTGCTGCTGGCCGGGCTAGCCCTGCTGGCGCTGACGCTGATGGGCACGGGCCTCCGCCTGGCGCGGCGCCGCATCTAAGGCGCCATCCGGCTCGTTTCCTTGGCAAAGACCGGGGCTGCCACAGTCCAGTGGCAGCCCCGGTTTCTGTGGCCCGCAGAACGGCTGCGCCGGGCGGGCGGGCCTCGTTAGCGCCCGCCGGTCAGGGCATCGCCACCGCCAGCACGGCCTCGGCGCGACGGATCAGGTCCGTGGTGCGCCCGGCCCAATCGCCGCGGAAGAGCGGCACCCGGTGGACAGTCATTTTCACCAGCACGAGCGTCTCGTAGATCCTGGCCCGCTGGAGGTCGGCGGCGGCCAGGTTCGCGGCATAGCCGCCCAGGAAGTGGGCCTGCGCCTGCTCCAGGCCAGGAGCGCCATAGGCCGCGTACCACCATTGCAGGTCGGCCAGGAACTTGCCCACGTCGAGCGCCGGTTCGGCCCGCCCGCAGGTATCGAAATCGATCAGCGTCAGGCCGTCCGCCGTGACCCACAGGTGGTCGGCTTTGAAATCGCCGTGCACGAAGGTCGCGGGCTGCGCAGCCAGGCGCGCATGCAAGTCCTGGGCACGGTCGAGGATGGCATGGATCGTCGCACCGACTTCCGGCAAGAGGGCCACGACGTGTTCGCTCGCGCGGGCGATGGCCCGGATCTCCTTGGCAAAATCATGCGCCTCCAGCCCGGCGAGCGCCGGGACCGGCGCGCCATGCAGCGCCCGCAGGGCCGCCCCTGCCGTGTGCAAGTATGCGGCCGTGGCCGGGTCCGGGCGGCGCAAATGCGCGGAGAGCGGCGCGCCCACCACCCGCGGGTAGAGCACCACGGCATCGGCGGGCACGTAGGCTTTGGGCCGCAGACCGCGCACCCCCTGGTGCCCGGCGGCGAGTTGGTCCGCGACCCAGCCGGCCACGCGCACGGCGTCCGCCCCGGCCTGGCCCTCATACAGCTTGGCGAACAGGGTACCCGCCGGGTCGATGCGCCCGTCGTCGCCGGCGGGATCGTAGCGCAGCACATGGCGCTGGCCCGGCCGGTAGCGGATGGGTGTGATCACGTAGCGGGCGGGTAGCGGTGGGGCCGCGCCGTTCGCCTGGGCATACACCGCGGCGATCATCGCCTGCACATGCCGCGGGTCCGACAGGCGGACCAGTTGGGGAAAGTCGGTGTCCAGCGGCGATACCTGGATGCGCAGGCCCCACCGGGGATCGGTGGTAATGAGTTGCTGGAAAGGCGCCGCCGTCCCGCGCTCAATGGCCTCGGCCTGCATCTCCAGCAGCGCCTCGGACGGGGGCGCCATGTCCTTGCCGCCCGGCGGGGTCCAGGTGACGGCGACGGGGCGCGTGTCGGACGCCGCGCCTGTGGATCGCAAGTCCACATTATAATAGCCGGTGAGTTTGCGGCCCGGCTTGAACTTGGCCCGGTCGAGACGGCAGACGCCGAGTTGCTCCGGCGGCAGCAAGCCGGCCAGTTGCCCGCGCATGACTTTCCGCATGGCCGGCCCGCAGAGCGCCCATTGCACCCCCTCCAGCCCCGCCGCGCCCGATAGAACCGCCGTGATATTCATGCCTGCCTCCCCCGCCCCGGCGCGCCTCGCCGGGCGCTTTATACCAATCCGGTTGTCCGCAGCCGGCGCTCCAGTAGAAAGATCATATTCTTCAAGCGCGCCGGCTTCACTTTGGTCCAGTACTCCAGCACCTGGATGAAGATCATGGCGGCGCTCCAGAGGGCCAGGCGGGGCCGGGAAATCGGCGCCAGCGTCTCGTAGTGCGCCAGAAAGATCTCGGCCAGCCGCTCCAGTTGGTCCAGATAGTCCAGGCTGCTTTCGACATCCACCGGTTCCTCGTCCTCTTCCTCCGCTCCGGTGTTGAGGCCGACCGAGATGATATTGGAGAGAAACAGCGCCAGGTCACGCGCCGGTTCGGACCGGCAGAAACTATCGAAGTCGATGAACCCGACCCGGCCTTCATGGAGCAGCACCTGGGCCGGGCGGAAACTGCCGTGGGCCGGACCATCGGCATCGGCGGGATAGGTCGCGGCCAGGGCGGTCAGGCGGTCGAGCAGCGGGGTCGCCGCGCCGGGCAGATCCGGGAGGAGGTTCGCCAGTTCGGCGATCACCTCCCGCAGTTCGCCCAGCGCGTCCGCGTAGTCGCGGATCTTGCCCGCCTGGACTCCCGACTGGTGGAGCGCGGCCAGCCCCGCGGCCGTCCGGCGCAGGTAGGCGTGTAGCTCGTCCAGCACCTCCGGGGCGCCGCTGCGCAGCGCCGCGCGGATCAGGTCTTTGAGCGTGCGGTTGCCGGGGATCGGTCCCTGAATCAGCAGGCCCAACTCCGGCACAAAAGCCAGCGGCTCGGCCAGTGTTACCACGTCCCCGGCGCTTAGAGGCGAGTTCCAGAGGGCGCGCATCCCGTCGTAGGCCGTCTGCCCCTTCTTGCCCTGGTAGGTCTTGGCGACCACAAACGCGGGCCAATCATGATCCGCGGCCCGCTCAGGCGGATAGGTGAGGTGGTACAGGATCGTGCAGCGGCTGCCCGGCTTGTAGCGCATCACCTGCGGGGTGCATGACTGAATCGTTATGTCAACATAGCGGGGCGACCAGGCGCGGATGGCCTCCTCCAGCAGTGTTCGCGCCCCGGCGGGATCGACCAGTTGCGGCAGGATGGGCAGATCGACATCGGGTGGCTGAGTGCGCAGCGCCAGGCGCAGATCGGGCAGATAGGCGGCCCAGTCCGCACTGCCGAAGGGCGCCGGAGCCGTGGCCGGCGGCGGCGCATCCTGGCCGGGCGGGCGGAGGGTGCCGCTCAGCCGGACCTCGCGCTCCCCTGCGGCGCCGGGGCCGGCCACGGTGAGCTGATAGAGCGCGGTCCAGCGGTCGTCTTTCAGGCGGATGCGGTCCACCCGGCACGCGCACAACGCCAGTGCGCCCCCCGCGAACTCCGGGACCGCGCTCGCCAGGGCCGCCCCGATGAGGGCCGGGTCGGCAAGCGCGCTCAGCCAGTCGGGCAAGACCGCCAGCAACATCAAACCCGCCCACACCGCCGCTGTCGCCGGCCCATCCGGCTGTTCCACAATTGTCGCCATGGCCGCGCTCCTCATTCGCCCGTTCACCGGAACCTGTCATTCTGAGCAGAGCGAAGAATCTCGTCTTACCTCCAACCGCGACGAGACTCTTCGCTGCGCTCAGAGTGACAAATGCCCAACGACGGCCTTCCCATTAGACCATCCACTGATAACTGTCATTCTGAGCAGAGCGAAG
>JAICKM010001046.1 GCA_025927935.1 Chloroflexia bacterium
CCGGCGTCCGGCGCCGGGCCGGCGGGCAGCGGCCCCGCTGAGTTCTGCTCCAGGTCCCAGCCGGGCACCCGCCGGCCCCAGGCGTGGACGCGCACCGGCGGCTGGTCGCGCCCAAACGGTGGCGTGCCGACGATCCCGTACTCGACGCGGCAGCCGGCCCCTGGATCGGCGGGGTCCAGCGCCGGCGCGTAGTTCCAGGGCGTCGTGGGCCGCACTTCCCAGTCGCCAAAGCCCGGCGAGTTGGGCAGGCGCGTCCACGCCTCGCCCAGCGCCAGGGCCAGCACCAGCGGCCCCAGCGCCAACCCGATCCCGTTGCCGGGTCGCGGGATCGCGCGCACGCGCATCGGCAAGGTTAGCTCCACAATATCGCCATCCTGCCAGGCGCGTTCGACGCTGACGAAGCTCTGCGCATCCGGCTGCACGGGCAAGCCCGCGCCGTTAAGCGTGAGTTGGGCATCGGCGCACCAGGCGGGGATGCGCAGCCGGATGGGGAAAGTGGCGTCACCGTTCAAGTGGATCTCCAGGCGCACCAGCTCAGCGAAGGGATAGTTGGTCTCTTCCTCGATGGTCACTTCGTGCCCGCCCGCCACCTGGGCGCGCACCACGCACGGCGCGTAGGCGACCGCTGTCAGCCCCCCGCCGGGCGTACCCATCCAGAGCGCCGCCGTGAACTTGGGCCAGCCCTGATGCAGATTGGCTGTGCAACAGCCGAAATTGGGTTCCAGCCCAAAGATGTTGGAGGTCTCGTCGTTTTGCGTCCAGTTGCGCGGGGCGATGGTGCAGAGCACCTGGTTGGGCTGCTGGTCGTACTGGTGGGCACGCATGTCGGCGGTGATCGTCGCGGGCAGAGCGTTGTAGGCCAGGCTCTCCAGCCGGTCGGCGAAGCGGCCCTCACCGTAGATGCGTGCCAGTTGTTCGAAGGTGAACATGGCCTCGACCACCGCGCATAGCTCCACGCCCTGCGCCGGATCAGTCCCCGCCAGCCACTCGTCGCCGGAAAACATGCCCTGCACCTGCCCATGGAAGCGCATCAGGTTGGCCCAGGCCGTTTCACTGGCCGCCAGGTGGCCGGGATCGCCGTCGCGTAGATATCGCACGGCGGGCGTCTTGAGGCCCATCGCCACGTTGACCACATGCGTGAAGTGGTCGAACGCGGTCACCCGCTCGGTGCAAGGGAAGGCGGTCAGGAAGCCTTCCCAATCGAGCGTCTGGCCGAGCAGCAGATCGGCCAACTGGAGCAGGAACGGCGCGGGCGCACGCTCGTACAGCCAGAGCACCAGCAACACATTCTCCGCGCCACGCGCCTGGCCCCAATCGCGCAGGGGCCGCGCGGGGAGGTGGGCCAGTTGGTACTGGAAGTAACGCGTCATAAACGGCAGCACGCGCGAGTCGCCCGTCGCCTCGTGGTATTGGGTCAGCGCCTTGAGCATGACCATGCGCGGCCACCAATCGTCGTTGGTCGTTGGGCCGAACTGTCCGTCCGGCTGCTGACTACTGAGCACATGCTGCATCCAGTTGCGCGCCTTGGCGATCAGCGCCGGGTCGTCCAGCAGATAGGCCAGGGGCACCAGGCCGTCGCAGTAGTAGGGGCCGCGCTCCCAGTCCTCGCCGGTGCCGCCCAACCAGGCGCTGTCCGGCCCGGTATCCGGCCAGATAGCATCCAGGTGGCCGGTCAAGCCCGCAGCCTGCAAGCGCAACTGCTCATGGAGCCAGCCGCGCGGCTTGACCGTGCCCAGCGGCAAGCCGCGCAACGCAGGCGCCGGGCCACTCTGCGCGGAGTCGAGCGTATCGTGCGTATCCACGGTGCGGAATCCTCCCTGTCGATGTAAGCAGATCGTTCCCGC
>JAICKM010000170.1 GCA_025927935.1 Chloroflexia bacterium
ACAGCGGGATGTCCGACACGGCGGGCCGCGATATCAACAACGGCGGCAACACCGTCCGCCTGGACGAGGAACCCTAAGCAACCCCGCATCCCGGATACGAAAGACCTCTCCCCATTGCGGGAGAGGTCTTTTTATTGCTCCTACCAGCGCCGAATACTGCGGCCCCACCGCGATGTATGGCTTATGCCATACTCCGGCCAGGCCGGCCTGGCCCCGTCTATTTACCGCTCACGGGCGCCGCCACATCAGCGTGAATACGCAGTAAGTCCGGGATCGTCGCGGCGGGCCGCCGCCCCAGGCCGCACTCCGTCCCGACGCCAAAGACCGGCACCGTCCGCTGCGCGGCGGCGATGCGGCGCCGCGTCCCCTCCCGTCCATCAGTATAATGCACCAGGCCGAGATACAATTCCGTCTCCGGATGCAGGTGCAGGTTTCGTAAGGGCGCGAAGTAGGCGTCGTCGCTGCGGTCGCGTGGCACCGGTAGGTGAATCCAATTGAGCGACCGCTTGAGGCCCGCGGCAATGCCGTTCGCCACCGAGACGAGCCGGGCGGTATCGCCCGGCTGCGTGAAATGCTGGTGGCCCGCGTCGCCGTAGCATAGATGATAGCCTAGCTCGACATCCGCGGGCACCGCCGCGCCCAGGCGCACCAGCCTTGCGACCAGGCCGGCTTCATCTGCCTGGAGGCCCGTGGGAAAGGCCCCCTCCAGAATCCCGAACTCCACGGCCACATCCCACTGGATGGCGAGTTGATCGTGCGGGACGGTATCGACAATCTCGCGCAGTTCCTCCAGCAGGCGGGCCTCATAGCCCGGCTCCGTTGCCGCTTGATCCGGGGGCGCCACAAAAAAGGCGACGGTGGCGACCGCTGTGGGTAAGCTCACCTGGAACCGCGCCCCCGCCGGAAGCTCGCCGGCCTGCTGCAAGCGCTGGAACGTGACCCAGGACTCCCTGGCCGCGTCCGCATAGCCCAGGTTCTCGAAGCGGATCTCCGCCGCGGGAGTGGGTGTGCGGAGCCGGAAATGGGGCAGGGGCGAATACTCGCTGTCGGTGGGCACCAGTTCAAACAGCGGGTGTTGCATCAGCACCCCGGCCTGCCACCCGATCCAGTTGGTTCGCACGCCCGTCTCGCCGTCGGGGATCCGCCGCAGCCGCCCGCCCAGGATGTCGTTCGCCGTGCGGAACACCTGCTCCGCGTTCTCCAGCGGCACGCTCCCCACGAGATGGACACCCTGCGGGCCGGCATTCTGATCGCTTGTGGTCATCGCTTGTCTCCTCTTGCTGCGCGTAGCGCGGTGTCTGCGCGCTTGGCCGGCGGCTCGCCTGCGAGTGGGGAAATGAGAACTCGCTAGGAATAAGCCTGAACTCACTTGCACCGGCTATTATACCACGGATTCGGACGATACGACCGGGAGATTAGTAGTGAACGTAGGGATCTTCCTTGCAGAAGCCGGTGGGCCGGGTGCTAACCGGAGCAGGCATCCGGCGCCGCCGGGCGCGCAATTACCGCCGGTGCGCCACACTTGACGCTCTCGCACGTTTACGTTAGTATACACGAGGATCAGGGTTGCCGGGCGGGGCCACCGCGGCCCGCGCAATCCGCCGGAGGGAACTGGGGCACGGCCCAGTCGTATAGGAGCCTATACATGATTCAAGAACTCGTCCGCGATATTTACGAATCGGCGTCGATGGATTGGGCCACGTCCGAGAAGGTGGCCTACACCATGCTCCAGTTCCTGGAGCGCAAACTGCCCCCGGATGACTATGCCCATATCCAGAAATACATCCTGGGCTATCACACCTACACGTTGCCGCCGTCGACCGCCTACGTGGGCTATGGCGAGACCCCGCCCTCGCAGGCCGACACCGGCCGCCAGTTGGGCAGCCCGGTCGCTCCGCTCTAGCCGCACGCCGAAAGCCCCCGCAACCATCACGGTCACGGGGGCTTTTTCATGCCTCGGTCCGATATACAATTGCCTCCACGGCCACGGTAGGGGCCGGTTTGAAATCGGCCCGCCTGTCCGCTAATACGACCGCTGGACTACGTACTCCGCGACGTTGTATAGCAGCGTCCGCGCCGCACTTTCCGGCACCTTCTCCAGCAGCGCTTGCGCCGCGCGGGCATACTCCGCCGCCCGTTGCAGGGCCAACCGCACCCCATCAGACCCGGCGATGCGCGCGATCAACTCGCTGATCGCCTGCTCCTGCTCCGGCGTGGAGCTATGCTTATCCGACCCTTCGGCGGCCTGCCCGAAGACATACCCGCTGCCCTTGACCAGTTGCGGGATGCGCCCGATCCAGGTGTGCCACTCGTCCGGATGGGCCTGCGCGAAGCGCGTCACCGGCAGCGTCAGGTGGCCCTGGCGCAGGTCGCTGCCCACCGGCTTGCCCAGTTCGGCCTCCGTGCTGGTGAAGTCCAGTACATCGTCTACGATCTGGAAGGCGCGGCCTAGCGCCAGCCCGTAGCCGTGCAGCGCGGCGATCTGCTCCGGCGGCGCCCCGGCCAGCATGGCGCCCGTCTGCGCCGACGTGGCAAACAACGCCGCTGTCTTGCCGGTGATCCGGCGCTCGTACTCCTCGTCGGTGGGCAGCAGCGCCAGATCGTCGGCCACCGTGCGGTCGGCCAGGGCCACCGGCGGGTTCTCGCTGGTCGCCAGTTCCAGGCCCAGCCCGGCGGCCAACCCCGGCATCGAGGTGAAGGCGTTGCGGAACATCTGCCGCAGTTCGCCGTCGCACAACTGGCGCAGGCTATCGGCGAAGCGGGCAATCACCTGCACATGCTCCGTCTCGGTGATCAGCACGGCGGCGCGGGCGAACAGATAGTCCCCGGCCAGCACCGTCGCCGCCGGACTCATCCAGGCATTCAACGTGGGCAGACCACGCCGCACATACGAATTGTCGATCAGGTCGTCGTGGACCAGGCTCGCCGTATGTAGCGTCTCCATCGCCGCGCCGAGCGCCACCACGCGCCGGGCTTCCACCGGCTCGGGTCCGGCCTGCGTTGCCAGGATCGCCAGCGCCGGGCGCAGCCGCTTGCCGCCGCTACCGAATACCCGGTCCAGCGCGATCTGGAACAGCGGGAACTCCTCGTCGCCGGTGGTCCGCAGCTTCGCTTCGACGGCTTCCATCTGCGCCCGGATCGGCGTAAACAACGTTTTCAAGCTTATGGCAGGGGCCGCACTCACAGTGGCAGTGGCTACCATCCTAACTAACCCTCCTCGCACGGCGCCCGCGCGAACTGGCAAGATTGCGAACCTGGGGCCGGGATCTAGATAGTTCCCGGCTCTCTCATTATAGCGCGGTCCTATAGAAATGTCAATAATTTCATAAAACTGTGAAAACTCAAGAGGGGGAGGTTGTACTCCTGCTTGTGCGTCAGTTGCCCATGCTTAGCCGCGCGGCTGCGCGACCGGTGTGAGGGTAGCAAAGACCCGGCTCTTGCGCACAAAGCGATAGCTGCAACGGTCGGGCAACTCGCCGAGGTTGTTCAGGGGGAAATCCCGGCAGATCTTGGGCCGGTGCTCATAGATTCCGCAACTGGCCTTGCCGTCATACCAGCGCAGGTTGCGGCAGCGCCAGACCGGCACGCCGTCGTCCCGGTGGTAGGCCACGACCAGGTGCTGCCGGATATCCACGATGTCCAGGTTGTCACTGCGTGATGCGTCGCGTTCCTCGCCCGTCACGGGGTCGGGTTCGACCAGCAAGATTCGCTCGCAGCACACCCCGCACTGCGCGCACGTCCCGATCAGAAACGCCTCGTCGCTCTCGCGCCCCGACATACTGACTTGTAATTCCGCCATAATCGTGTATCCTGGCGCCCGCCGGGGCAGGGGCCACGCGGCGGGACAAGCGCCGGAACCGCCGGCGGTCCTCAACAATATCGCGCTTGGACTCTTTGCTCCACGCGGTGTGACTAATCCGCCGGCTCCCTACTCGACATAGAGCGCCAGTTTGTCGAGAGTCGACCGCGTACCGGCCTCATTGTCCGCCGGTCGAATGCCCGGCGGAAGGTCTTTGAATACGATAGATACGGTTGTTCCGCTGTCTGCGGCCTCCAATGTGACCTCCATGATCATCGCTCCTGCGAAGGCCGGATCGACCGAATCAAAGGTTATCGCTTCAACGATTTTGCTCGGTGGCGTAAGTTCCACAAACCGGGCCGTATATCGATCTTCCCTTTCTGAAGTCTTACCGCGGGAGGTTTGTTGGGATGCAGGATAATACAGCGACATCTCATAACCGCCCCCAACGCGGTACTCGAAACTGTGGACTTCGCCGATCATGTCGCCGGGTACCAGCCACACAGCCAACGCTGCGGGATCGGTAAAGGCTCGATAGACAGCTTCCGGCGGTGCCTTGATAAATTTCGCGTTATGCGTGCCGGCGCGTGAGTTCGCGTCTGTCATGGACGTATCCCTTCGCCATCGGGTCGGGAATGCTCCGGTTGCGCCAGCCCGGCGCTAGAGCAGCGCATCAGGGCGTCGGCCCCGGCGCGCACCGGCCCAGCGAGCGGCGATTGTGATCGAACAGCTCCAGCGTGGCCGGGTCGATGTAGAGGTTCGCGTGGCGGGCGGCCTCGCCAACGGCCTGCTGGGTCGCCGCATCCCCGGCGACGGCATAGCGCCGCCCGGCCCAGACCAGCGCCCGCGCCCGCCCATCCGAAGCAAACACGACCTGGCCCACATGGCCCAGCGCCGGCTGCGGGCTGCCCGGTTTCGGATTCATCGGATTCATCGGGTCCATTGGGCGTCCTCCCTGCCGGGATCATACCACGGCGATCCTGTAGCCCTACCTTAATAGTAGCGGAGTCGGGCCTGCGCCGTCAAGCCGGAAGGGTCGTTCTGTAGGGGATAAAAGAACGAGGAATGTATCATATTTGTTACGTTGCGCCCGCTGCCGGGTTATGTTAGAATTGCACCAGTACCGCCGCCAGAGGTCGGGTTATATCGGCGTGCGGTCCGCAGGAGGCCCCTTTTGCATCGATATATAAGCCGGCGGGGGCGCCGGCTGCCGGGCGTCCTCGCACTGGTTCTCGCTCTGTTGCTTTCCCTGGTGGCTGCCTGTGACAGCGCCACGCCGGGCGATGCCGAGATACCGCCCACGCCGACAGCGGCGCCCGCCACCTACCAGGGCACCATCGTCTGTGCCGGGTCGAGCGCCCTGGCGCCGCTGGTGCGCCACGCCGCTCTGGAGTTCAGTAAGCTCGCGCCGGAGGCGTTTGTGCTGGTCATTACGTCCACCAGCCAGCTTGGCCTGGCGACCCTCCAGGATGACGGCGCCGACATTGCCATGTCCGATGTGCGTGCGCCCGATCTGCTTGGCGCGGACGCCAGCACGCTCTGGGAGTACCCCGTCGCCGCCGTGCCCTATGCTGTCATCGTGAATCCGGACACCCATGTGACCAATCTGACCCGCGCGCAATTGCGGCGCATCTACACCGGCCAGGTCCATAACTGGCTGGAAGTGGGCGGCGCCAACTTGCCGATCGCGGCCTTCCATGCCTCCAAGGGGTCGGGTTTGCGCTACCTGTTCCGCAAGACAATCCTGGACGCCGGCCCGGAGACGGATACCGACCTGCCGATCAACGCCAGCAGTACCAATCTTGTCGGCGACGTAAGCGCGCGGCCCGGCGCCATCGGCTACGCCGCGCTGGCCGACGTGATCTCCGACGTGCATATCGTGACGATTGACGGCGTCGCGCCCAGTAATCAGACCATTGCCGACAGCACATACGGCTTCTGGAGTTATGCCTGGCTCTACACCAAAGGGCGCGCTGGGGGCCTGGCAAGCGCTTTCATTAATTTCGTGCAGAGTCCTAATGTGCAAAAGGATGTAATCGCGCCGCTCGGCTTCACGCCGATGGCCTGGATGAAGGATCGGCTCGCGCCATGAAACGCAGGCTAGGGCGCCCGGCCCCGCCGAAGGTGGAGACCGGGGAGCATGGGGTGCGGGAGGTGGAGCGCCGCGGGCGGGGCCTGCTGCTGCGCTACCTGCGCCGGCGACCCATGCCGCTCTGGTACAAACTGGCCCTGCCCTCGGTCCTGGGTATGCTGTTGCTGCTGGTGTT
The DNA here is from genome assembly GCA_025927935.1 of Chloroflexia bacterium. The sequence goes on from JAICKM010000170.1 coordinate 6,067, forward strand.
GGGCGGGAGTGTGGGCCTGGCCTTCGCCCGCGTGAGCCAGGAGGCCAATGTCCTCGTCCTCGAAAACGAGCGCAACGCCGATGCCACCCGGCTGCAAATTGAGGTCCGCGCGGTGATGGACGCGGCCCAGTCCGCGCTCAACGATGCCGATCCCAACGCCATCGCCCGTCTGTTCCAGCAGCGCCTGCGCCTGCGCGCCGCCATCAGCGCCGCCGCCGCGCGTGACCCGGCCAGCTTGCCCGCAGTGGACCAGAACCGGCTGGCGACCGTGCAGATGGTGCTTGATCCCCTCGACCGCATGGCCGCGCAGTTGCAGCGCGGCTATCGCGAAACCGCGCAAAGCCTGTGGGACCGCGAAGTCTATGACGATATGGCGAACGCCGTCACGGCCGCCGCCGATTTCCGGCGCAGCACCGTCTTGCGCGCCGAGGCCGCCGCCGGCGGCAACCTCGACGCCATCCGCTCCGCCGCGCTGCTGAGTGCGGTGGTCCTGGGCCTGGCCCTGCTGGCCTTGCCGCTCCTGGTCTGGATCAATCACGCCCTGGTGGTGACGCCCATCGAGCAGGTGACGCAGGCAATGACCCGTATTGCGGGCGGCGATCTGAGCGCCCGCGTCAGCCTGGATCACAACGACGAACTGGGCCGCCTGGAAGACTCCTTTAACGACATGACTTCCGCGCTGGCGCTGTTGCTGGAATCGGCCCGTAGCGGGGAGGGCGATGCGCCCGGCCCCGGCAGCGCCTTGCTGCAAAGCGCCCAGGCGGTGGCCGGGCGCGTCTCGCGCACCGCCAGCGAGTTGGAGCAGGCGTATCGGATCCAGAGCGCCCTGCTACCGCCTCAATTGCAGACGCTGCCGGGCTGGCACGTCGAGGCGGCGCGCGTGCCGGCTACCGAGTTGGGCGGTGATTTCTATGACTTGCTCAATCTGCCCGGCGGGCGTCTGGGCCTGGTCATCGGCGATGTCTCCGGCCACGGAGCCGCCTCCGCGCTGATCGCGGCCTGGACGCAGGGCATGATCGCCCTGGCCGCCGCCGATGAGCACGATCCGGGGCGCGTGCTCAGCCGGGTCAACGACCTCTTGCAGGCCCGCCTGCCGCCCCGCATGTTCGTGACCCTGGCTTATGCCGTGCTCGATCCCCAGCGCGGGCTGCTGGAATACGCCAACGCCGGGCAATGCGATTCGCTCATCCGCTTCTACCCCACGGAAGATCTACCAGGGAATGGACACGGATCGGCGGCGCCCGGCTGGCGGTGGCTGGATCTGCCCGGCTTCCCGCTGGGTTCCATGCCGGGCGAGCAGTACGAGACCGCGCGCTTCCCGCTGAACGACGTGCAGGGCTTTATTCTCTACAGCGACGGCATCATCGAGGCACGGGACCTGACGGGCCAGTTCTATGGCTTTGAGCGCTTCCAGCGGAGCTGTGAAACCCTCGTCCCGCTGGCCGGGTTGGCCCCGGATGCCCCACCGCCCGCCGAGGGCGGCGCGGCGCAACAGATTCTTCAGGGCGCCCTGGATCATGCAGCCACGCTGCGCCCCGAAGACGATATGACGGTGCTCGTGGTGCGCCGTGCCGATAGCTTGCCCGTGCGCCCGCCGCTCCGGCTCGACAGCGCGGATAACCGCTTCGTCACATCCTTGGTTGCGCTCCCTGAGTCTTAAACCCCATTCGCCAGTGAGGTAGGGCCATGCAGGTGACATTTTGGGGGACTCGCGGCTCCATTCCGTCGCCGGGATTTCAGACGGCCCGCTACGGCGGTAACACGGCCTGCGTGCAGGTCGCCACGGCGGCGGGCACCCAACTGATTCTGGACTGTGGTACCGGCGCGCGCCTGCTGGGCGAACACCTGGTGGCCGAGATGACCGAGGGCCTCAAAGGGCATATCCTGTTGAGCCACACCCACTGGGATCATATCCAGGGCTTCCCTTTCTTTGCCCCGGTGTTTCACGAAGGATTCGAGTTCACCGTGCACGCGCCCGCCGGCGGGGAGCGCAGCCTCAGCGAAGCGCTTGCCGGGCAGATGCAATATACCTACTTCCCGGTGAACCTGGAGCAACTCCAGGCCCGCATCGAGTGCGTCGATTTGCAAGAAGGGGATTTCAGCGTCGAAGAGGTGCGGGTACGCGCCCACTATCTGAACCACCCTGGCCTGACGCTGGGCTACCGGCTGGAGTGTGGCGGCGCGACGGTGGTCTATGCCACCGACCACGAGCCGTTTGGCCCGCGGCTGTATCCGCATAACGTCGTGGCCGGCGGCACCGACCAGATGCTGCATGAGGGGGATCGCAGCCATGCCCAGTTTGTCGCGGGCGCCGATCTGCTGATCCATGATGCCCAATACACCGCGGAAGAATATGAGAGCAAGCGCAACTGGGGCCATAGCCCGGTGGAGTATGCGGTGGCCCTGGCGGTGGCCGCCGGCGTCAAGCGCTTGGTGCTGTTCCACCATGACCCCAGCCATGACGATATCTTCCTCGCCCGCCTGGAGTTCGAAGCGTTGATGCTGGCCCATTCCTGGGGCGCGAACCTGGAAGTGCTGATGGCGCGCGAAGGCCAGCGCCTCGATCTGCCCGAACTGGCCCGCCCGGTCCGCGCCACGCGCCCGCTGCGTCCGCCCTACACCGCAGCGCCCCAATCCGCCCGTATCCTCATCATTGGCAACAACGTGCTTGTGCGTGATGGGCTGATCGGGGCGCTACGCAACGACGGCCACACCTTGATCATGGCCCACGACGGCGTCGAAGGACTCGACCTGGCGACCTCGATTTTCCCCGATCTCATTCTGCTCGACTTGGAAACGTCGGACACCGATGGCCTGGCGGTGGTGCGCGCGCTGCGGGCAGAGACCGACCCGCGCATCCATGATGTCGCGGTGGTGCTGCTGACCGCCTCGGAGGACGAAGGCGAAATCAGCAGCGGCTTTGCCGCGGGCGCCAACGACTATATCCACAAGCCGGTGACGCCGGCCCAGCTCCGCACGCGTGTGCGCACGTGGCTGGAGCGGCTGGCCGCCGGCAAGAGCGAGTAAGCCGCGCCTCCCGGTTCAGGCTGCGTCGGCGGTATTGGCTGCCGGGGTGGCGGTCTTGGCTGTGTCGCGGAACTGCGTCTGGTAGAGCGCCGCGTACACCCCGCCTTGCGCCAGTAGCTCGGCGTGGGTGCCCTGTTCCACCAACCGCCCTTGCTGGAGCACCAGGATGACATCGGCGGCCAGGATGGTGCTCAAGCGGTGCGCGATGACGATGCTGGTGCGCCCCACCATGACCCGCTCCAGGGCTTGCTGGATCAGGGCTTCCGTCTGGCTGTCAAGCGCCGAGGTGGCCTCATCCAGCACGAGGATGCGCGGGTTCTTCAGGATAACGCGGGCGATGGCGATGCGCTGCTTCTCGCCGCCGGAGAGCCGGTAGCCGCGCTCACCCACCACGGTATCATAGCCGTCGGGCAGAGCGGCGATGAACTCGTGGATATTGGCCGCCCGGCACGCCGCCTCGATGGCGGCCTGAGTCGCGCCCGGCTGGGCATACAGCAGGTTGGCCCGGATCGTGTCGTGGAACAAGTAGCTCTCCTGTGTCACCATGCCGATGTTGGCGGCCAGGCTGTCCAGGGTCACATCGCGAATGTCATGCCCGTCGATCTCGATGCTGCCCGAGGTCACATCGTAGAGGCGCGGCAGCAGATAGGTGATCGTGGTCTTGCCGGCGCCGCTATGGCCCACCAGCGCCGCCAACTGGCCGGGCTGCACCGCAAATGACACATCTTGCAGCGCGTAGCGCGGCTCCGGCGCGCTATCCGCGGGCACGACCGTGGCGGTTTGTTCGGTCGTTTTGCCTTCGCGCTTGCCATCCGGCGCGAGGATCGTTTGCGCCGGCCCGCCAGACAGCGTCCGCGCGATAACCGGCTGGCCGAATCGGGTAACTTCGCTGAGCGCCGCCGCCGCCGCGCCGGGAGCGCCCTCGCCCTCACGGTAGGTGAAACATACGTCGGTGAAGCGAACCGCGCCCGCCACTTCGTCGAGGGCGACGGCGTCTGGCCGTTCCTGGATTTCCTCCGGCAGATCCAGCACCTCAAACACGCGCTCGAACGAGACGAGCGAGGTGGTGAACTCCAGCCGCGAATTGGTGAGCGCTGTCAGCGGGCCGTAAAGCTGGGCCAGATAGGTGCTGAAGGCGACGATGGTGCCGATGGTGAAGGCCCCGCTCAACACCAACTGGCCGCCTACCCAGAAGACCAGCGCCGTGCCGAGCGCGCTCGCCAGGCTCAAGCCCATGAAGAACCAGCGCGAGATGAGCGCCTGGCGCACCCCGGCGTCGCGGACCGCTTCGGCCCGCTCGCGCATGCGCTTGTTCTCGTCCTCGGCCCGCCCGAATAGCTTCACAAGCAGCGCCCCGCTGACGTTCAGCGTTTCGTTCATGAGCGCGTTCATCTCGGCGTTCATGATCAGTTGCCGGCGGATCACGCTCCGCAACATGCGCCCCACCCGGCGGGCTGGGAAGATAAAGATCGGCAGCAGCAACACCGCCAGGATCGTCAACCGCCACTCGAAGAACAGCATAATGCCCAGCACCCCGATCAGGCTGATGACATTGGAGACGATGTCGACTATGGTGCTCGAAACGGCCCGCTGCGCGCCGACCACGTCGTTGTTCAGGCGCGACATCAGTTCGCCCGTGCGCGTGTTGGTGAAAAAGCGCAGCGACATCCGTTGCAGATGCGCGAACAGACTTATCCGCAGGTCGCTGATGACGCCCTCGCCGATCTGGGCGGCCAGCCAGCGCTGCACCACCCCCAGGCCGCCGTTCAGCAGCGGCACCACGATCATGCCCAGGGCCAG
>JAICKM010000234.1 GCA_025927935.1 Chloroflexia bacterium
GCAGGGGGCGTTGCGCTTGGCCTGATCGAACAGGTCACGCACGCGGCTGGCGCCGACGCCGACGAACATCTCGACAAATTCCGAGCCGCTGATGGAGAAGAACGGCACTCCGGCCTCCCCGGCCACCGCGCGGGCCAGCAGCGTCTTACCGGTACCCGGAGGCCCGACCAGCAACACACCACGCGGGATACGCGCCCCAAGCGCGGCGAACTTGTCCGGGTATTTGAGGAACTCCACCACTTCGGCGAGTTCTTGCTTCGCCTCCTCCACGCCGGCCACATCGCTAAAGGTGATGGTCGGCTTATTGCCCATGAACAAGCGCGCCCGGCTCTTCCCGAACGACAGGGCCTGGTTATTGGTGCCCTGGGCCTGGCGCATCATGAAGACGAACACACCAATCAGGAACAGAGTCGGCAGGATAAAGCCGAGCGTACCTAACCAGGAACCCCACGACGAAGCAGGCTCAACGCTGATGTTCACCGCCGCTAGCTGATCTTTGGTGACGCCCAGCGCCGTCAGGCTATCGGTGAGGTTGCCCTGCTCTTTATTGCTGACTGCTGTCAGCGGTTGGTGCCCTTGCTTGTACTTAACCAGTACTTGATCGCTCTCCGCCTGCGTCTTCAGGCTTTCCACATCTCCGCGCTGTATGTCTTTGGCCACTTGCGAGATGGAGATGGTTTGATCGCTGCTCTTGGGGTTAAGAAAAGCGAACAGCAACACCAGCACCGCCACCATGATAATGACGTAGACGAAGCTATTGCGGAGCCACTTATTGTCTCCCATGTATATTCCTCCAGGGGGATGTTTCCTCGACGGAAACGCAATCCGAACCGTCAGCGATATCTATGTGGGCGCAGCGCAAAAGGTACCGCACCACACGGGCACCACCGGCTGGCGTAAACTCATTATACCAAAGCGCACATCAGCCTGTCAAAAGTTTGCGCCGTTCCCCGGCTGCCCATGATTTCCGGCCTTGCATATAGATACGTAACGCCGGGCGATCATGGATTGTGCCACTACCCAATTAGCTCATGCAGTTTTCGGTTATTCGCCGGGAGGCGCGGTATACGTCTCCGGTTTCAGGACTCCGACAAACGGCACGTTGCGATAGCGTTGTTGAAAATCCAGGCCATAGCCGACGACAAACTCGTCGGGGATATCGAACCCGTGATAATCGATCTTCACATCCACGCGCCGCCGGGATGGCTTGTTCAGCAACGCGCAGATTTTGATGCTGGCCGGGCCGCGGTTGCGTAGATGCTCGACAATGTAATTGAGAGTCAGCCCGCTGTCGATGATATCCTCGACGATCAGAACATCGCGGCCTTCGATGGCCGTGTCCAAGTCCTTGAGGATGCGCACCACCCCGCTGGTTTCGGTGGCGGCACCATAGGAGGAGATCGCCATGAAATCCATTTCAAGCGGCAAATCGATCTGCCGGGCCAGATCGACGATAAACAGCAACGCGCCCCTGAGCACGCCGACCAGGAGCAGGTCCTTGCCCGCGTAGTCTGCCGTGATCTGCTGTCCCAGTTCACGGATCTTCGCCTGCACCTGGGCATCATCGATTAGCACTTTCTCAATCGTCGCGTCATACCACATGCGTCCAGCTTTCCTCCTATCTGTCCAAAGGCCAATAGCGCGATCCCCCGGATCACCGATCATGCGGGCACGAAGGTAAAGGCGCGCACCCGGCGCGTGCCGGGGCCGACCGGACCCAGGTCCGCGCGGCGGCCACCCGGTCCCGGCACCCACAGGATCTCGCCGCCGGCTTGTGCCAGCAGCGCCAGCGAGTCGCGCACCGGCTGTGGCACGCCGCCATCGACAAGCAGATCCTGGAGCTTGCGCCGGCCCCCAAGGCCCAGCGGGCGCAAGCGGTCGCCGGGCCGGCGGGTCCGCAAGACCAGCGGCCCGGCGATGTGCGCCAGGGCATCGACGTCGAATACCGCCGTCCATGGTCCGGCAGTAGGCGCATTCTCCGGCGCGTACTCCGCGATCCGCAAACGATAGCCCGCAAGCCAGATTTCGCCCGCGTCCGGCAGCGGGCAGACCTGGCCGGGCGCCAGTTGCGGCCACCGGCTATCGAGGGGCGCCCCCCCGGCCCCGACGACCAGGGCGCGATCACGCTCCCGCCGCACCGTCAGGCCCCCGGGCCACTGGAGGACGGCCCCTGTCCGCCCGTCCGCGCCCAGCAGCGCCAGCGCCTCCATGATATGCGATGCGTCCAGGCCCTGCAAGTTCCCGGCCACCAGGGCGGCGGCCCGGCGCAGCGCGCGCCGCTGCAACGCGCGGGGCAGCGCCGCCAACGGCGCCAGCCGGATGGCAACGCAGCCGGCCTCCACAGCCGCCACGTCGGGCCAGCAGCGATCCAGGTCCGCTTCCAGCAGCGCGTCTTCGTCGGCAAAGATGGCCGCGCTGGTATGGAGCCGGGTCCGCAAGCCGGGGTACTCGCGCTCCAGTAGCGGGATCAGGATGTGGCGCAGGTAGTTGCGCCGGTAAGCCGGATCGGCGTTGCTGGCGTCTTCGCGGGGCGTTAGCCCCTCGCTGGCGCAATAAGCGGTGATCTCGCTCCGCCAGGTGTTTAACAACGGGCGCAACAACCAGGGCGTGGCGCGGGCAACCGGCACACCAAGCGCGGAGGCCAGCGTGGTCGCATCCTCCGGCAGCGGCAGCGGCGCCCAGGGCGCCATCCCGGCCAGGCCCGCCGGTCCCGCGCCGCGCAGCCAGTGGGCCACCACCGTCTCCACCTGGTCGTCGGCGTTATGCCCGACGGCCACGGCGTCCGCCCCGATAGTCGCGGCGACGCCGGCCAGGAAGGTGTAGCGCACCCGCCGGGCGGCGTCTTCCAGCGACCACCCGCCCTGGGCAGCATAAGCAGCCACATCGGCCCGGCACACGGTGCATGGCACATCCCAGGCCGCGCACGTCTTCGCGACAAACTCGGCATCGGCGGCGCCGGCATCCGGGCGCAAACCGTGGTCGAGATGCGCGACATGGAGTTGCAACCCGGCCTCCGGCGCCAAGCGCACCAACCCATGCAGCAGGGCCAGGGAGTCGGAACCGCCGGACACACCGGCCACCAGCGGCCCGGCCCCTGCCACTTGCGCGGTGCGCGCCGTCTGCCAGAACGCACTCAGCGTCGCCAGGAGCGTACTCATTACCTCTTCATTATAACAGACGGAACTGCCGGCAAAGTGGCGAAGGCGCACCGGCAGGTGGTGACGCGGGGTAGGGCCGGCGCGCAACAGGCCCCCGCCGCCGGGTGAGATATCCGGCGGCGGGGGCCTGGCTGTAACCGCAGATGCAAGAATGCTCTATTGCTGGTCGATATTTTGCAGGCTGGGCGCGATGATGCCGGAGTTACCTACGCCACCGCCTGCCCCCGGCCCAAGACTACGATCAGCCGGGCGCGGCGCATTGAGCGGCGGCGGGGGCGGCTCACTCCCCAGATACCCGCGCAGATCGGGGTTGGCTTGCCCGGCATTGGGATCGCCCGGCCCGACCACGGCCGCCTGTTGCGGCGGCGGCATCTCGCTGATGCGACCCATCATATCGGTCGTGAACATGACACGCGGCTGCTGCGATTTGGCGAGGTCGCGCATCACCTCCACCTGGCGCCAGCTTAGCAGCTGCGCGGGAGTCAGATGGAGAATATCGGCGATGCGCTGGTAGTTCTCGGCTTCCTTCGCCCGAACGCGACCTTCCCGCTCGGCCCGCGACTCGGCATGCAGGTTCGCCAGAGTCATTTCATTGAGCATCATGTCTTTGAACGCCACGTCGATGATCTGCACGCCCCAGCGCTGCGTGCGTTCGCCCAGGTGTTCGCGCACGCGCTCGCCCAACACTTCCTGCCAGTTGACGTTGCCGATAATATCGTCGGCCACCCCGACCTTGGAGAAGACCTGCTGGAGGGCAGCAACCGCTTCGCGCTTGGTGGCCTCCTGCCAATCATGGACCACATACTTGGCGCGATAGGCCGCATGGGAAATGTCGAGTTGCTCGGTGGTGCGTCCCAACACCCGATTGAGGAACGTGGTGCTGCGAGTCACCAGGCGCGTGGTCGGGGCGATGCGCGTGCGGCGTTGGGCTTGCGCGCGAGCGCCCGGCTCCAGGGTGTCGATGCCGAGTCCGGCGCGGCTCTGGACCTGCACGCCGGCCACCGCCGGGACGAGCCGGCCACCCGGTCGCGACACGTAAGTGGGACTACCGAGCGGTGCCGGCGCCGTGCCCACAATGTGCGGCGGGGGCGGCGCGCCAGGCGTGCGATTCGCGTGCTCGATCTGATAGTAAATGACGGCGGAGATGGTCAGCGGCGCGCCGCCTTTCAGCACCAGTTTCTGCGACGGCGTTTCCCACTCGAAGATCTGCAACGGTAGCTCATCGACCACGCGCTCCCACGGCCAGAGGATATAGCGCCCGGCGGTCAGCACCCGCGCAAAGCGGCCCCAGGCTTCGACAATGCCAATTTTGCCTTCATGCTGGATTTTAATGCTCCGCACGCCCATGACCAGGATGGCGGCCACGATGCCGATCATCACCAGCGCAAAAATCACATTGCCCACCGCGGATTCCTCCTCAACGACGGCCTGCAGGGCCGCGGATCTCATCTCGATGTTGACACTGCGCGTTTGCAGACCATTATACTTGATTATGTCAACGCCATGCAATATCCCTGCCACGATTCGTGCGTTGCAGGCGCGTGGCGCTTGTGCTATAGTGCTCGCGCAGTAACCGCGGCGCAGCCCACGCGGGCACCAGGACCGGGACGGAGGCAGGTGTGAGCGAGATAGGGAGCCTAGAGCCGAAGATCGAACAGGAGCTGGCCCAGCGGAACCGCGCCCTCCGCGCGCTAAATGACCTGGCGGCCCGGCTGCTGCGTATGAACACCGTCCTCGCCGTCTATGAGGCGGCGCTGGACGGCATCCTGACCATCGTCGGCAGCGACCGGGGCGCGATTGCCCTCACCGACGACGCCAATCGCGTGTTCCACTTGGTCGCGCACCGGGGCTACACGGCCGGCACGCTGAACATGACCGACGGGCTGCCCTATGACACGCCCGCCGCCCACAACCAGGCGCGGGAAACCCGTGAGATCGTCATCATCCACCCCGACGCCGCGGGCCTGCTAGGGCAAGCCGTCCTGATCGAGCAGCGCGTCCAGACGGCCGTGCTGCTGCCGCTGCTCCGCGGCGAACAGGTGATCGGCGTCCTCTCCTACCTGCTGGACGAACACCGCGAAGCTACGCCCAACGAGCGCGAACTGTTGCGCACGGCGGCCACCTATGCCGGCGCCGCGCTGGAGCGGGCGGCGCTCTACGAATCCGCCGAGGCCGAGCGGGCGCGTCTAGCCTATATCCTCGAAGAACTGCCCATCGGCGTTTTTATCGCCGAAGGCGACACCAACGGCGAGAACTTTCACTGGACTCTGATTAATCGCGCGGGGCAGCAGCAATTCGGCGGGGCCACTGCCACGCCCGGCGTCGTCAGCGAAACGTTCACCGTCATGCACCCCGACGGGCGGCCTTACGCGGAAGAGGAGTTGCCCTTGCAGTACGCCGTGCGTACCGGCCAGGACGTGCCGGAGCAGGAAATCCTCTTCCGCTTCCACAACGGCGAGGAGCGCATGATCCTTTCCACGATCCGGCTGCTGCGCGAACAGGGATCGACCCGGCAGGCCATCGCCCTCTCACAGGACATTACCGAGCGCACGCGGCTGGAGAACCAGGTGCGCCGTCACGCCGAAAGCTTGCAGGCGGAGTACGAGCGGCTGGCAACCCTGATCGATAACGTGCAGATCGCCCTTGCCATGACCGACGCGGCGGGCCACTTCACCCTGATCAACGACGCCTGGGAACAGATCACCGGCTACGGGCGCGGCCAGGTGCTGGGCCGGCGCCTGGAGGACTTTGCCGAACGCGACCTGGTGGCCCGTGTCGGCCCCGTGCTCAAGCGGGTGCTGACCAGCGGCGGGTACTTTGTCGTCCGCGAGTTCTTCTACCAATCGGCCCGGCAACCGCAAGGCCGCTATATCGATCTCTCGCTCTTACCGATCCGCGGCGGCGAGGGCACGATCACCGGGGCGCTGGGCGCGGCGGTCGATGTCACCGAGAAGGTCCACGCGCGCCAACAACTGGAGGCCCAGCGCGCGCTGTTCGAGACCATGATCGCCGTGGCGCCGGTCGGCATCGCGGTGTTTGACCGTGAGATGTGTTTCGTGAACCTCAACAGCGAATATGCACGCATGGCCCGCATTGACCTTACTCTGGCACGGGGTCAGACCCTCTACGATCTCGTGCCCATGGCGCGCGAACGCGAGGCCCTCCACCGCCGGGTACTGTTGGGGGAGGCCATTGACCTGGAAAACGTGCGCTTCGTCCATCAAGACGGCCAGGTGCGCTTCTATGACTTTCGCTACCGCCCGATGTACGATGCCCACGGCACAATCAGCGGGATGTTGAGCACGGCCACCGATGTGACCGAGAAGGTCCATGTACGCGAAGAAGTGGAAGATCAGCGCGCCCTGCTCGAAACCATCCTCGAAGGCAGCCCTATCGGGCTGGCCTTTTACGACCGCGATTTGCGCTTCCTGAGCTGCAACGCCGCGTGGGGGCGTATGAGCGGCGTCGACCACACGGCAGTGCGCGGGCGCCGCCTCTACGATATCATACCCAGCGCGGCGGGCCGCGACCCGATCCATCAGCGCGTGCTGGCCGGCGAGTCCATCGACCTGGACAACCTGGCCTACCTGCCTGTTGGGCGCGATACCCCGCGCTACTGCGATCTGCACCTCCGCCCGGTGCCGGACGCCGACGGGGAGATCACCGGCATGTTGAGCGCCGTCGTCGATGTGACGACGCGCTACGAACTGGACGAACAGAAGGACACCTTCCTCGCCCTCGCATCCCACGAACTGAAAACACCGATCACCACGATCAAGGGCTATGCCCAGACCGGCCTGCGCGTCGTCACGAAGGCGGGCGACGAGCGGCTGATCCATAACCTGCGCATCATCAACGAGCAATCGGATCGCCTGACCCGCCTGATCAACGAATTGCTTGACGTTACACGCATGCAGAGCGGCGCGCTCACCCTGGTCCGCGAACGGCTCGATTACACGGAGTTGGTCGGCGAGGTAGCGAACAGCATGGAATTGGTGGCGCTCGGCATGACCTTCGCCTGCCTGCTGCCCCCCGCACCGGTCATCATCGACGGGGATCGTCACCGGCTTGAACAGGTGCTGATCAACCTGATGCAAAACGCCGTCAAATATTCGGGCATCAGCCGCCGCGTGGAGATCACCGTCACGACCGATGACGCAGAGGTGACGACGGCGGTGCGCGACTTCGGCGTGGGCATCCCGCCGGAGCAGCAGCAGCATGTCTTTGATCGCTTCTTCCGCGCCAGCAACGTCCGCGACCGGCAGAGCGGCCTCGGCCTGGGCCTGTTCATCGCCTCGACCATCGTGACCCGCCACGGCGGGCGCATGTGGCTCGAATCCATCCAGGGCGCGGGCACCACCTTCTACTTCACCCTGCCGCTGCCCGCCGCCGCAGGGTAAGCGGGGCCGGCTACTTCCCCGCCAGGCGGTCCTTCAGCACGTGGCGGTTGTGGGCGAAGATCTCGTCCATGTGGGTGAAGCCGCGCACCACGAACGGCGCGTTGCTGGTGCCGATGGCGACCAGCGGCCCGGCCAGCAGGAAGGGATACATGCCCGTCTTCTTGGGATCGGGCAAGCCCCGATAGAGCGCCGCGGCCTCACGCCCCACGAACTCCTCCACATATTGCAAGTCGGCCCCCGTGTTCAACCCGAAGCCGAAGACCTTGATGTGCAGTTGCGACAGCACCGCCGTCGAGAACTGGGTCATGCGCTGGTTGATGAAGAACCAGCCGATGCCGTACTTGCGTGTGGTGCGCACGCTCTCGGCGATGGTGTCGCGGGTGGCCCGCGCGTCGTCGTTGTCGCCGGGGTCGTGCGGGCAATAGTAGTGCGCCTCGTCGAAGACGATCATGCCGTTCGACGTGGTGCCGTCGCGGAAGCGCGAGTAGAGCAGGTGGCGCACGTGCGAGAGGATCTCGTTAATCAGAAAATAGGGCTGCCGGCGGTCATAGAGCGACAGATCGAGGATCACGATGGCGCGATCCTCTAGAAAAGCGCGGATCACCTCCGAGAGCGGGCGGCGCGTGGGGCTGACTGTGAAGACCCCGACCACCCTGCTCCAGCGGGTCAGCAGCGTGCGTCGCAATGACGGGTCGTTCTCCCAGCGGTCGATCACCTCGCGGCCCTTCCAGAGCGGGTCCTTGCCGCGCGAGGCGTAGACGGTGTTGGCGGCCTGGGCCACGAAGCGCACCAGTTCGTCCAGGTCGGTCTCGCCCATCTCGCCCAACTGCTTGCGCCGCCGCCGGGGCGATCCCTCGCCCGCCGCCGGTTCCTCGTCGTCCAGCCCCTCCAGGTAGTCGCTGACCCGCTCGGCGATGGCGCGCTGCTTCTCGCCCGATTTGAAGCCCAGCAGATCATAGAACTTCGCCCGGCGCAATAGCTCGGCGAAGGACTCGGCCTTCTCCAGCGCGACATTCTCGATGCGCAAGGCCAGCGGGCGGCGGCCCACCCCGGCCAGCAAGCGATGGAACGAGAAGTTGAGCCTCGTGCCCTGGGCAAAGCGGTCCTGCGCGAACTCGCCCTGCGGGTCAATGATCAACTGGCCCATGCGCGGGTTGGCCGCGTAGGCCGCTACCATGATCGCCGACATGACCGACTTGCCGCAGCCCGACTGGCCGAACACCCCGGTCATCAGCGCCTCGCCCATGCCGCCCTCGGCGTCCGGCCCGAAGTGGCGCAGCAAGGCCGGGGCAGGCGTATCGGCGGAGCCGAAGAGGTAGCCCAGGTAGAACAGCCCCGACGGCGACCCCGCGATCTCGCGCACCATCGCCGCGTCGGCCTGGTAGACGGCGGTGCCGCTGCTGGGCGGCGTGTTCAGCAGCGTTGGCCCCTCGACGTGCCCGCGCTCGTTGAGCAGAAACACGCCCATTACCTTGAGCGTGGCCGTCTTGGTATCAGCCACCCCGGACAGGTAGGGCAGGAACCCCGTGACCTTGATCATGCCTTTGAAGCGGCTGTCTTCGTGGAAGCGGTTATGCGACTGCATATCGAACAACTGGCAGACCAC
>JAICKM010001009.1 GCA_025927935.1 Chloroflexia bacterium
ATCCCCTTCCCCGCGGCCACCTTTGACGCGGTGGTCAGCACGTTCCCCAGCGAGGATATCTTCGACCCGCGCACACTGCGGGAAATCGCCCGCGTGCTGCGGCCCGGTTGCCCCCTGGTCATCGTGCCCGGCGGCGTGCTGTTGCCGGTGGACCGCACCTCGCAACTGCTGCAACGGTTCGCCACGCTCGTCTATGGACAGGGCTATCACGGGGCGGGCAACCTCGCCGCCCGGCGGCAGGCCATCCTGGACGCTTTACAGCACAGCCCCGGCGCCGGGCCGCTCTTGCCCAACCTGCGGGCCACCGGCTTCCAGGTGCGGACCTACACCGGCGTCAGCCCGCGGTCGGTCGTGCTGGTGGTGGTGGCGCGTAAGCCGCCGGCTTGAGGGAGCCGGGCTTATCCGCGCTGCCGGCCCGTGCGCGCCCAGGCGATCACGCCCACGAGCGCCAGGACCAGCACGCCAAAAAGCCAGTAGGTTGCGGGCGGTCCCTCCGCAGCCGGCGCCGGGGCCGGTGACGTGACGGTGAGAGCAGGCGTGGCCGGCGGCGTGGCGCTGGCGACGGGGGCCGGGGTATCCGTCGCGGAGGCCGGCGCCGTAGGTGTAGGCGGCGGGGTATCGGTGGGCGCGGCGGTGGCCGTGGCCGCGACGGGGGTATCGGTGGGCGGGAGCGGGACAGGCGTAGCGGTTGGCGCAGGCAGCGGGGCCGTGGCGAGCGCCGCGACAGTGGCGCCGGGCGCCGGGGCCGCCGTGCGGGTCGGTGCGGGGCGCGGGGTGGGCGACGCCGGGCGGGGTGGGCGCGTAGGCGCGGGCGGAGGTGCGGGCCGAGATGTCGGCGTGGCGGGCGCGGCCAGAGCACAGAGCGCGTTGCCGCCCGGCGCCGGGGGGTTGGCGCCCCAACCCCAGCCCTCGATGGAGCCGGGCTTGACGATATAGCTACTCGCCCCCACCGTCGAGGCCACCCAATGATCGTTACGCCAGTGCGCGTACTGCCAGTAGACGCAGGGCGTGCCCTGGCACTGGCAGGCGCAGGGCTGGTTGGCGTCCAGGCAGCCCACCCCATTGATCGCGCAAACCTGCCCGCCCAGGCTCACATAGTCCACGCGCAGCGGCAGCCCCGTGCGTTGCAGCAAATCGAGGCCCGAGATACCCGCAGGCGGCACGCTGAAGCAATACGTCTGCACCTGGCCCCCGCCGGATGCGATCACCAGGCCCACGTTGCCGTCGGCGGCGCGCGCCGGGGCCGCCGGGCCGGCCCCGCCCAGCGCCAGGACCAGGAAGGCAAAAACAACAGGTACCGGGAGCCGGCGCAACGAGGCGAGAACAGTTAATGGTGGAGGCTTGGGGAACACGGCTCAGTATAACAAAGTCTGCCCAATCGCGACCACCCGCGCCTGCCGTATCGGTTGGGGCGTACCCGCCCTGTTGCGGCGATCCCCAGGGATCTTGCCTAGCATCACTCCGCCCTCGCTGTCCGCCCGCTTGTAATCCGTGTGCCCTGCGCGCCCTCCTGTCTGGTGGTGGCGCAGGTAGGAAGCAGACGGCAGGAAGTTGTCACGGCAATGAAAACGATGGGACACGGCGTGCGAGTACGCCGTGTCCCACTGTACTGCCTGCTGCGTACTACTTCAGTGTGACCATGACCGGGATCAGGCCGGTGCCGCTGTCGAGGTCGCCCAGCGCCTTGCCGATGACCGACCCGAATTTGATCTTGCCGTCGTCGGCCTTCATGGCGTAGCCGGCGTGCGGACTGCTCACCAGCATATCCCCGGCGTGGATCGCGCCAAAGCCGGCGTCCACCTTGATTCCCTTGTACGCACCAAGTGTGACCACGCTGGCATAGCCGCCTTTCGCCGCCACCTGCCGGGCATCCGGGATGGCATGCAGCGTACCGGCCGCGTCGCTGATTGTCATTGGGGGCATGGCGATGCGGCCGGGGTCCGGCTTGCCCTGGCTCAGATCCGCCTTGGCGAGCAGAGCCGCCTGATTCGCCGCAGCCGCGTTCGCCGCCGCCTGCAGCGCGTCATATGCCGCCTTA
>JAICKM010000397.1 GCA_025927935.1 Chloroflexia bacterium
AGATCTCGCTGCGGGCCGGGTCGCGCTCCGAGCAGTCGGCCAGCTTGCCGGGCAGGGTGCCGCCGTCGCCGATAGAGCGGCGCACCACTTCGCGGGCCTTGCGGGCGGCGTCGCGGGCGCGGGCGGCCATGAGGCACTTCTCGATGATCTTGCGCGCGTCCGACGGGTTCTCTTCCAGGAACTGCTGCACGCCGTCGGCGACCACGGCCTCGACCTGGCCGCGCACTTCGGCGTTGCCCAGCTTGTCCTTGGTCTGGCTGACGAACTGCGGATCGACCACTTTGACGCTGACTATGGCCGTCAGCCCCTCACGCACGTCCTCGGCGCTCAGATTGGCCTCGTTCTCCTTGAGGATATTGTTCTTGCGGGCGTAGTCGTTCAGCGTGCGCGTCAGGGCCGAGCGGAAGCCGGTCATGTGGGTGCCGCCGTCGATGGTGTTGATGTTGTTGGCGAAGGCATAGACCGACTCGGTGTAGCTGTCGTTGTACTGCATCGCCACTTCGACGCCGGTCTTATCGACGGTACGGGCGACAAAGAACGGCTTGTGCAGGGCGTTACGGTGGCGGTTCATGTGGCGCACCAGCGAGTAAATGCCGCCCTCGAAATAGTAGCTGTTCTCGCGCTCCTTGCCCTCGCGCTCGTCGGTGAAGGTGATTTGCAGTCCGCGCGTGAGATAGCACATCTCGCGGAAGCGCTGGGCCAGGAAATCGTAATCGTACTCGGTCGTTTCCTGGAAAATAGCCGGATCGGCCTTGAACATGGTAGTGGTGCCGCGACCGGTGGGGTCTTCGCCCACGATGGCGACAGGGCCGGTGGGCACGCCCTGGCGGTACTCCTGGGCGTAAATGTGGCCCCCGCGGCGCACTTCCACGCGCATCCAGGTGGACAGCGCGTTCACGACCGAGGCGCCCACGCCGTGCAGACCGGAGGACGTCTTGTAGCTCTCCGAGTCGAACTTGCCGCCGGCATGAAGCTCGGTCATGACCAGCTCCAGCGCCGACTTCTTCTCTTCCTCGTGCATACCGACCGGGATACCGCGGCCGTTGTCGCTGACCTTGACCGTGCCGTCCGCCTGGATGAGCACGTAAATATGGTCCGCCGCGCCGATGACCGCTTCGTCGACGCTGTTGTCGACGATCTCATAGACCAGGTGATGCAGGCCGCGCTGGTCGGTCGAGCCGATATACATACCTGGACGCACGCGCACGGCTTCCAGCCCCTTGAGCTTGCGGATGCTGCTGGCCCCGTACTCGTGAGCCCCCGCGCCCGCCGGGGCCACCTCAACTACATTTTTGTCTACAGACACCTGGAACCTCCTGAACAAGCGGTCACTTTAGGGGATCAACCACGGGGTTGATCATCGCCCACCGGCCTCGAATAAGATGAAGTAACTTCCTATTATTATACCATATTGCCGCACGTTTTGCACGTTTGTGCTAAATTAATTGGTGAGGTGAAATCGTCCGCTGATACGCGTATTTTGCTGCCTGGGCTGCCGCCACGCGTGTCCCGTGGCCGCCTGGACCGGACGGAGCGCGCACAGTAAAGGGCCCCGTCTCGATGCAGAACGGGACCCTTGTTAGAGTCAGACCCGGCAGCGCACCGGCGCACCAGTATTAGTGATCTGCGTAATAATCGGGCACGATCATGTGGTTGCCGCGGGGCGGGCGCACGTAATTCGTTTCGTCGTGCGGGCGGGGTGGCAACTCAATCGGCGGCGGGGTGACGTCTTCATAGGGGATCGCGTTCAGTATATGCCGGATGCAGTTCAGCCGGGCGCGGCGCTTGTCTTCCGACTCGACCTGATACCAGCGGGCTTCCGGGATATCGGTGTGCTCCATCATGAGGTCTTTGGCTTTGGAAAAGGCCACCCACTTGTCGCGAGAGGCAAGATCAATCGGGCTGAGCTTCCAGCGCCGGGTGGGGTCGCTGGCGCGGCTGTGGAAGCGCCGTTCCTGCTCTTCGTCGCTGACCGACAGCCAGTACTTCAGCAGGATAATGCCGGAGCGGGCCAGGATGCGCTCGAAGGCCGGGCAGGCGCTCAAGAAGTCCCAGTACTCCTCGTCGGTGCAAAAGCCCATCACCCGCTCGACCCCGGCCCGGTTATACCAACTGCGGTCGAAGATCACGATCTCCCCGGCAGCGGGCAAGTGCGCCACATAGCGCTGGAAATACCAGTGCGTGCGCTCGACATCCGACGGCTTGCCGAGCGCGACCAGCCGGATACCGCGGGGGTTGAGTGGTTCGATGATGCGGCTAATCAGGCCGCCCTTCCCGGCGGCGTCGCGGCCCTCAAAGATAAGGACGACGCGCAAGCCCTTCGCGATCACCCAGTACTGCAACTTGATCAACTCGAATTGCAGCCGGGCCAGTTCTTCCTCATAGAACTTCTTGTTCAGCCAGTGCGCGTTCGACTCCTCCTCGGCCTGTTTTTTCCGTGACGCTTCCACCAGTTTGCCGGAGTGTTTCTTCGGCGCGTCTGCCTTGGCCTTACCGTGCTTTTTGCGGGGCGCGTCCGCGCCGTTTTCCGCCTGCGTCTTGGGTTCCGCTTCCAGCTTTGCCGTGTCGTCCATCTCCTGATACCTCCGTCGCTCCATTCTGGTGAGAGTGATTCACACAGGATGCACTCCTGATCGGTGCCCGGTAACGGATTGAATTAGGTGCGCGGGACGGCTATAGGGTCCGGCACTGCGGCGTGGGCCTGGATGAAGTCATTGATGCGCGCCCAGACGGCCTCGCGATCGCAGTCTTCGGTGATGCAGTGGCCGGAGTTTTCGTAGAAGACGAGTTCCTTGCCGGCGCTGCCCGCGTGGGCATAAATATAGTCGCCGGCATCGGGCGGGATGGTGCGGTCATGGCGGCCCTGCATGATCAGCAAGGGCACGCGCAACTGGGGCAGCGCCCGGCGGGCTTCCCGCGTGACAATGCTCAACTGGTGGATCGATTGGGTGGGCAGGCGGGGATAATGCCAGAGCCGGTCCAGTGCGGCCCGGTCGACAATGTCCGACGGCCCCTTGGTGTGCCAGCGCATCACATATTTCAGCACCGGTAGTGTGCGGATACGCCAATCGGTCAGGTAAATCGGCGCGCTCATCGCGATCACGCCGGCCACCGGGGGCCGGACCGTGGCGCCCAGGTAAAGACTGAGCAGCGCGCCCATCGAGAGGCCGCCGACAAAGACCGTGTCGCAGCGGCGGCGCAGGACGACCAGGCTCTGTCCGCAGGCCGCAACCCAGTCCTGCCAGCGCGTGGTGAACAACTCCTGCGGCTCGGCGCCGTGCCCCGGCAGGCGGATCGCCATGACGGTCAGCCCCTGGCCGGCCAGGTAGTGGCCCAGGCCGCGCATCTCGGCGGGCGAGCCGCTCCAGCCGTGGATCAGCAGGACGCCGGTGGGACCGCCGGGCAGAAAAAAGGGCGCCGGGTCGCCCTGGCCGTTCGCGACGGCAGCTGGTTGCTTGCCGGGCGGCGGGGCGCTCATCGCCCGCCCTCCGCGGGGAAGACGCGGTCCCAGAAGTCGAGCACGCGCGCCCGGTACTCTTCAGGGAACTCCTGCGCCGGCCCCCAGGCATGGTCGCCCGCCGGGGTGATCCAGAGATCTTTCGGCTCGCCCGCCCGCGCGTAGAGCCGGCGGGCATTGGCGACCGGGATCAGTTTATCCTCGCCGCTGTGGATGATCAGGATAGGCCGCGGGCTGATGCGCCCGATCAGGGTTTCGGGCCGGGCATCGGTGACGTTGTAGCCCAGGGACCGGGCCACCAGGCGCTCCCCATACCAGCCCTCGGCGCGCGCCAGCCAGGTCGGGTGGTGCAGCACCTGGGCCGCCATCTGGCCCAGCGGCGACCCCAGGCGGGCAAACGTGCTGTCGGCGATGACGCCCGCGATCTGCGGGTAGAGCGCCGCGCTGACAATCGCCACGGCGCCGCCCAGCGACCAGCCCATGATGCCGATGCGGCGCAGGTGGCGGTCCTCCAGGTAGCGCAGCCCGGCGGCAATGTCCTGGTGCTCCAGGTAGCCGATGGACGAAGTATCCCCGCTGCTGCGGCCGTGCGCTCGGAAATTGAGCATCAGCACGTTGTACCCGGCGGGCTGGAGATACGCGACAGGGCCGAGGATCGAGTCGATGGTGTCGCTGTAGCCATGGCCGAGGATCAGCGTGGCCCGCGCGTGCGGCGCGCCGCCCGGCGCGGGGATCAGCCAGCCGTAGAGGTCCACCTCGTCGTCGCTACGCAGCCAAACTTCCTCGTAGTCCAGGCCCAGGTCGGCGGGCGTGGCCCCGACATCCCGGCGCTCCGGGTGGGTGATCATCTGCAACGCCCAGGCATCAAAGCGGCGCAGCAACGCCGTGCCGCCCACAGCGGCCCCGGCCAGGGCCATCCCGCCCAGCAGCATCCCGGCGGGTAACGCGCTACTGCCCGCCCGCTCGTTCTCGCTCACCCTGTTATGCCTCCCCTGCCGTCGAACATGGCCGCCCAATAATCCTGCCGTATGCGTAGCATACATCTGCCCTGAGCAAAGATCAAGCCGCGCCGCCGGCATCTATTCACACATCGATATTATGCACCGCAACGACGCGAAGGGCGCGAAGAATACAACTAATATAAACATTCTTCACATTCTTCGCGTCTTCGCGGTGAAATTATAAACGGCTGTCATGCAGCGCGGGCTACTCTATACTCAGCGGATCCCGCGCGCCTGTAAGTACTCGCGGCCCAGCAGGCCCAGGCTGACGCGATAGGCGGGCGGGAGGTCGGGGTGCCATTCCAGCCGCGCCCGCTCAAACCACTGCGTCCGATAGACCTTGCCATCGGTGGGGCTGACCGCGTCAACCGCCTCGCTGATCGGGTAGCCGAACCCGTTCACACCGCCGTGCTGCTGCCAATAGTCGCGGAAGGGATCGGCCACCGTGTGCCGGGTCGCGGCGAAGTAGAGGCTGCCGGCGGGCGGCGCGGAGATCCCGGCGAAGGGTCCATCGGTCCGGTTGTTGGTCAGGTCGCGACCCAGCAAGCCACGAACGATACGCGCGCCGGGCGGGTTATCGGGGTGGTACTCCAGGCGGTCGCGCTCGAAGTATTGCACCAGGTAGGGCTTGCCGTCGGTGGTGCTGATCTCCTCGTGGGCCTCGCCCAGCGGATAGCCGAGCACAGGCAGGCCGCCGTGGGTGGTCCAGTAGTCGAGGAAGGGGTGGTCGAGCGAGTGGTTCACCTCACGGAAGAAGCGGCGGTCGGGGGTGTCGGTGAAGGCGCCCACCGGCTGCCAGGCCGGGTGGCCCGGCTGCGGCCCGGCGGGCAGCGCGTTGGGCACCAGGCGGAGGTCGGTCGTTTGCCGGATCAGGTCCTGCACGGCGGGCAACACGTCGGGCCGGTTGATATACGTCTGATCCATGATCGACATGGCGAACACGCCGTTCTTGCGCAGCGTGTCGACAAAACCGGGTTGGGCGAAATCCTTGAGATCCTGCTTGAGCACGTCGATATTGTTGTTGTCGGGCTTCCAGTGGGCGATCATCAGGTGCGGGTTGTACTGGTGGAAATAGGCGGCGTTGCGCGCGATCTCCGCCGCGTTCATGCCGGCGTTGCTCTGCATAGCCTGGAAGCTGACAAAGTCCATCTGGCGCATGGTATCAGCGAAGTGCGGGATCATGCTCAGCCCGGCGCCCATGCGCGGGTCGTCGAACGAGGTCTGCCAGCCGCCCCAACTCAGCGAGACGAGCGAACCGGGCGCCTGGGCCTTGATGCGGTCGCGGGCGGCGAGCAGGTTGGCCTGCAATTTCGTATAGTAGGGCGCGGTCTGGTCGTTCCAGACGTTTTCCGGCTGGGCGTAGGTCTGTAATTCGGTTGCCAGCGACCAGAGGACGGTGGGCGGCTGAGGTAGACCGGGCGACCCCGCCAGGTAGCCGGCCAGCGTGCTGATGTCGTCCAGCCACTGCGCCGAGGTATGATAGCTGCCGTGAGTAATCGGCAGCGGTTCCCAGGTGACGACGTGGATAATGTAGCCGTCCATCTGCCAGCGCGCCAGGTGCCCCACGTCGTGCCAGTACTTGAACACTTGCAGGTCTTCGTGCCGGTTGAACCAGCAGGTCAGGATACGCGCGGGGGTGTCGTGCAGCCAGGGCGTGTCGCCCACCTGGTCGGCCTCGGTGCCCACGCCCCACAGGAAGGAGCTATAGAGATCGAAGGGCAGGACAGCGCTCGCCGGGGCCGCCGCGCCGGAGCGGGCGGGCGGCACGAGGGTGAGCAGGGCCAGCAACAGGAGGACGAACAGCACGCGCGGGCGGCGGCGAGTGAAAGGCATGGCGGCAAGGGCTTTCTAGATCGCGTGTGTCGAATCGGGGAGTCGCACTACCTCCCGGCGGGCCGGTCGAGCAGCTTGCCGGAACCCGCATTATCCGAGGAAACGGGCTAGGTGCGCCCCCGGTTGCAACATGGCGGGCATTTGGGGCCGTTTTTAATGTTTCTTTGACCTCCGGCCCGCGGTCGCGGGCTTGCGGCTTTGCCGCCAACCGGGATGATGGTTTATAATGAGGCACCTCAGGTTTGCGGTGAG
>JAICKM010000307.1 GCA_025927935.1 Chloroflexia bacterium
GCCTGCCAGCGGGCGAGATCATGCATGATGACCAGCGCCCAGGCAATATCCGCGGTCATCTCCGCGGCCAACCGGCGCGCGCCGGCCTCGGAGTCTACCGCGGCGATCATGGCGACGAAGGCCAGCGGGGTGCGGGCCAGGGCCACCGGGAGCGCTGCCCGTTCGGCGGGCGTGAGCGGCTCATCGGCCCCCGCGTCATAGGCATCGGCGAGAGTCCGTAGCCGGCGGATGCGGGCATCGGATACCGGATCATCCGCGAACGTAGAGTTTGTGTAGTACAGGGTGAGCGCTAGATCATCGATGCGGGCGCGTTCGCCCATGAAGTCCAGGTCGCCGACGAGTACCACACGCCCCGCGCGGAACAACACGTTGTTGTCCCAATAGTCGCCGTGGACCAACTGCCGCGGCAGATTCTCGACCCCGCGTTGCGCCTCAGCCACCAACTGCGCCAGCTCCTCCGCTGCCGCGGCCAGCCGGCGTTCGTCGGGGGAGGGCGCCCATTGCCGGATGCGTTCGGTCCCGTGTAAGGTGCCGGCGAGCACATCCTGCGGCGCGATGTAGTTGGCGGCGGGCGCGTTACGGCCCGCCGCGCTCACCGCGAGCGGGCGCAGTAGGCTGTGGATGCGCCCCAGCAACGGCAGACCCGCCTCCAGCCGCGGCCACGAATCCATTTTCGCATCGTGTTCGACGTATGGCTCGACCTCAACCAGGCGATCATCCACCCGAATCCACGACTCGCCGCTGCGCGTAGGGATGGGCGGCGCACACGGCACCCCGCCACGCGCCAGGTGCCGGCGGACAAGTTGCAGATCGGCCAGCCGCGCCGCCGTGACCCAGGGCCGATAGATACGGATAACATAGCGTCCGGGGCCGTGGGTGAGGAGCAGGTTGAGGTTGGACGAGCCGCCAAGCTCTTGCCGGTCCGCGGCGGCGGGAATCCCGTACTGGTCGCTCAGCGCCGTGAACAGCCGGGGCGAGGCCACCGCGCGTGAGGCGGGACCACGGGGCACCTCTTCTGTGCTCATCGCTCTTCTCCTGACACTCGCGCGCTCATCCGGTGCCCTGATGATCGGCCAGCACTTCCTCGATGACGCGTCGCGGCTCTACGGCTTTCACCGGGTCGGTGGAGAGGAGCGGGGCCAGGGTAATCAGGGCCTTCCACAGCGCCCAGCCCCGCGCCCGCGCCCAGGTGGCGCTATCCACCGGCACCCCGGCGCGGAAGGCGTCCCGGCTTGCTCCGGACAGGAACGTCCACGCAATCACCAGGTCGCAGGCGGGATCGCCCACGCCTGAACACCCGAAGTCGATGACGGCACTTAACCGGCCCTCTTTCACCAGCAGGTTGCCGGGCGCCACGTCGCCGTGGACCCAGACGGGCGGGCCGTGCCAGGTGGCCCGGAGCGCGGCTTCCCACAGGGCGGTCGCCGCCGCGGTATCAATCCGGCTCTCTAGCGCGGCAATGGCTTGCCGGGTTTCCGCGTCATAAACGGTCAGCGGCCCGCCGCGATAAAAGTTGTGCGGGCCGGGCGGCGGTCCGCCGGTGGGATCGATGCGTTGCAGGGCGGCGAGGAATTGCGCCAGCGCCGTCGCCAATGCGCGTGGATCGGCGATGCGCGCAACCGTCGCGATCTCGCCGTCGAGCCAGCGGTAGATGGACCACGGCCAGGGATACCCCGCGCCCGGCACGCCCCGCGCGAGCGGGACCGGGATGGGCAGCGGCAGGAGCGGCGCCAGCCGCGGCAACCAGCAGTGTTCCTTGTCCACCTGCGTGACGTACCCCTGAGCGCTGGGCAGGCGCACGCTCATGTCCGCGCCGAGATGAAATGTGCGGTTGTCCCACCCGTCGAACGCCACGGGCCGGATCGGCAGATCGGCCCACTGGGGAAACTGCTCGGCGACCAACCGGCGCACGAGCGCGACGCTGATGTCTTCTCTTGCGATAGTCCTGTCATTGGCAATCATAAAGCCCGTTCGCTTTCGATAAGCTGGTGGCCGGCTAAGGAGGCGACTCCAACAACAACGCGACAGCCCTGCTACGTCTGTCCAGCACCGGCCATGCCAACAACCGGGATCGGATCCCCTAACGCATAGGTCTGCTCATTGCGGGCCGTTCACGACGCGATTTTGTCACAAACGGCGAGGCCATCCCGTCTTGTTTGTGACAATTCGCCCATACGGGCAACAAGCAGGAGGAACAGAACCATGGAATCGCAATTGACCGAAACGGATGTCGTCATCGTCGGCGGGGGCCTGGCCGGGCTGAGCGCCGCGTGTTACCTGGCGCGCGGCGGTGTGGCCGTGACGCTGTTCGAGAAGGCGGCACACCTGGGCGGCCGGGCGGCTACGCAGGTGTATGACGACTATCACTTCAACCGCGGCGTCCACGCCCTGTACTGCGGCGGCGCGACCAGCGAGGTGTTGCAGGAGCTAGGCATTCCGTACAGCGGCCACGGCCCGCAGGACCTCTTTGCGCTGCGCGGGGGCACCCTGCACGCGCTGCCCGCCGACCCGCTCACAATGTTAAAGACGGATCTGCTGGATCTCGGCGGCAAGTGGGAACTCTTGCGCTGGTTTGCTGGGCTGCCCCGGCTGAACGCCGCTGAATTCGGGCGGGTGAGCGTGCAGGAATGGATCCGCCGCACTATCCGGCGCCCGGCGGTGCGCCAACTGGTGAGCGCGGTGGCGCGCACGGCGGTCTATAGCGCCGCGCTGGATCTGGTGAGCGCGGATGTATTGATCGTCAAGCTGCAACTGCAACTCAAGCACGGGATTACCTATATTGACGGCGGCTGGCAGACGCTGGTAGACGGCCTGCGCCGAGTCGCGGAGCAGGCGGGCGCGCGCATCGTGAGCGATACGCGTGTCGTAGCGGTCGAACACCAGGATGGGGCTGTCCGGCGCGTGCGCCTGGACGACGGCGGCCTGGTGCGCGCGGGCGCCGTGATCCTTGCCACCAGTCCCCAGGATGCTGTCCGGTTGGTCGACGGCGGGGCCTACCCGGCGTTGCGCCGGATCGTCGACGGCCTGGTGCCCGCGCAAATCGCGTGTCTCGACGTGGCGCTGCGCCGCCTGCCCGATCCGCGCCACCCGATTGTGCAGGACCTGGAGCGCCCGCGCTTCCTGACCACGCAATCGCGCTTCGTGGATATCGCGCCGGAGGGCGGGGCGCTGATCCATACTTTCAAGCAACTTGACCCGGCGCACTCCACCGATCCCCACGCGGACGAGCGCGAGTTGGAAGATCTGCTCGATACGGTGCAGCCGGGCTGGCGCGAGGTGCTGGTCAAGCGCATCTACCTGCCGCGCATCGACGCCAGCGGCATGCTGCCCACGGTGCAAGCCGGCGGGTATGCCGGGCGGCCCGGTCCACGTGTGCCTGGCCTGGCGAACCTCTACCTGGCGGGCGACTGGATCGGCGACGGCTTCCTGGCAGATGCCAGCCTGGGCAGCGCGCGGCAGGTGGCGCACCTGCTGCTGTCGGGCAACCGCGCCGCAGCCCGCGCCGCCGCGTAACCAAAGGCGGCGGGCGCCCAGAACTCGAGCGTGGCGTTTAACATCCGGTCGTAAATTCACCGCGAAGACGCGAAGAACGCGAAGATTTCTGTTATTAGTTTTGTTTTTCGTGTTCTTCGCGTCTTCGCGGTGCCCAGCATCGATGTGTGAGCGATTGGGACGTGGAATGGCGGTGGGAAGGGAACGGCACTTGCCCGCCGGCTTTGGAGACATATCCCTTTAGTTCTCTTTACAGGATGCGATAAATTGAGGTACAGTATGCAGATGACACAGCTAGACAACACAACGCAGATATTTAATCAATACCGGGGGCTGCTGTTCTCCATCGCCTATCGCATGCTGAGCAGTGCGACAGATGCCGAAGATATCGTGCAGGAGGCGTTTGTGCGCTGGATGGAAGCCGGGGCGGAGGACGTGCAGTCGCCGCGCGCCTACCTGTGCTCTATCGTAGTGCGGCTGTGCATCGACCAACTTCGGTCGGCGCGCGCTAAACGCGAAATCTACGTGGGTCCCTGGCTGCCGGAGCCTGTCTCCACCGCACAGCATCCTGAACTGGTGCAGACGGCCATGCTGGCCGAGTCGCTGTCCTTTGCCTTCCTCGTCATGCTCGAAAACCTCAAGCCGCTGGAGCGGGCCGTGTTCTTGTTGCGCGAGGTCTTTGAGTACGACTATGAGGAAATCGCGGCGATTGTGGGCAAGAGTGCGGCCAACTGCCGCCAGGTCCTGCACCGGGCGCACGAGCGCCTGGGTGAGCGCCGGCCCCGGTTCGCCGTCTCGCACGAGCAGCAGGAACGGATCACCCACCAGTTTTTGCGCGCCAGCACCGGCGGCGACATGCAGGGCCTGCTGAATCTACTGACCACGGATATCGTGCTCACCGCCGACGGCGGGGGCAAGGCGCAGGCCGGACTCAAGCCGGTGTACGGGGCCGATCGGGTCTCGCGCGGGTTTATGGGCAGTATACTGAAGATGCCACCGGGTGTCGTTGCACGAGTCGAGGAGATCAACGGGCAGCCGGCGCTTGTCGGGTACCTGGATGGCCGGCCCTATGCGGTGGTGCTGCTGGAGATCGAGGAGGACCGGGTGGGCCGGGTCTATATCGTGATGAACCCGGACAAGCTCGGTTGGCTGCCCCCGGAATCGGCCTGAGTGGGCATGTACGGGCTTTTCTCACATCCCGGTGTGCGCTTCCGGACGTGTACTGGTCAGACTCCCGCCTGTGGCGCCCGCCGCGCGGGGAGTATCTGACCGGGAACGGGATGTCACTATGCGTGTGGAAGGAAGCTGCAACCATGGACAGTGAGAAAAGCGAAACCGCTCGAAGTAAGATCGCGATGCTGCGCGGGGCACGCCAGATACGGCAGTTCAGCGCGGAGCCGGTGCCGCGCGAGGCGATCGACGGCATTTTAGAGGTGGCGCGCTGGACCGGTAGCGGTATGAACCGCCAGCCCTGGGAGTTCGTGCTGGTGCGCAACGGCGACACGCTACGGGCCATCGCGGATGCGGAGGGCGCCGGGTCGCACCTGGCGGGCGCCAATTTCGCCGTGATCGTGGTCATGCCGGGCACGGGAGGAGAGATCCAAACCTACGACGAAGGGCGGTTGGCCGAACGCCTGCTGCTTGCCGCGGAAGTGCAGGGCGTGGGCGCGGGCATCTGGTGGTTCAAGGACGGAGGCGCCGCGGCCAAGCGCATCCTGGGCATCCCTGAGGATCGCCAGGTGCGCACGGCCGTCTCCTTCGGCTACCCGCGCCAGGAAGCGGAGGGGGCGCCCGCGAAACGGAGCGAGGGCCGCAAGCCGCTGACCACGCTGGTACATGAGGAGCACTACTAAGCGCGGCTGCACCTCAGCGCCGCCCCGCGAAGATGAAAAAACGCAGCCCCGAGTCCGGCTAAGCGCCAGGTTCAGGGCTGCGTTTGCGTGATCGTTAGGGGCCGGTGCGATCCGCCGCCGGCTGCGCTACTTCGGTTGGATGTTGATGCCCGAGACTTTCCAGGCGCCGCCTACCTGATCGAGGACCAGGCGCACATCGGCGGCGCTGCCGTCCTGCAAGGTCGCGGTGCCGTCAAGCTGGCCGGTATTATTGTTCACCTGGCGGGACGTGAAGTTCCACTTGGTGGGCCGGTTGTCCTGCATAGTGCTCGTGAACTCCTCGATGTCGCCCAGCTCTTGTTGCAGGGCGGGCGTACAGAGCGCGTAAGCCTGCGGGTAATTGCCGTCGCGCACCGCCGTCATGAAGCTTTCCCCGGCGGTAGACATCGGCTGGGTGAGATTGTTGGCGGCGAAGAAGGTTACGCCGAAGACGGCAATGCAGCCGATGATCAGCAGGCCGAGGCAGCCGAGCACGGCGAACAGCCAGCGCGGGCGTTTGGCGGGCGCAGCCACGGGCGGCGGCCCGGTATAGCCGGCGGGCGGCGGGGTGTAGGCCGGGCCGCCGGGCGGGGGCTGGTAGCCGGGGCCGCTGGTGCCCGCCGGTCCATAGGTCTGCGGGCCGCCGGACGGGGGCTGATAGCCGGGGCCGGGCGGCGGCTGGTAGCCGGGACCAGGGGGCGGCTGGTAGCCGGGACCAGGGGGCGGCGGCGTATAGGACGCGCGGGCGGCCTCCGCTTCCGGTGGGTGCATCACTTGCGTGGCTCCGCTGTCCATTGGCGGGTGCATCACTTGCGTGGCCCCGCTGTCCACCGGCTGGCCGCAGTTTTTACAGAACTTATCGGTGGGTTGCAGCGCATTGCCGCAGCGTGAGCAGGTGCGAGTTGTGTCCATGAATCCTCCACTAGATAGCTGATTCGCGTGTCGCGAAAAGATGACCCTGTTATAGGGTCATCGCATATTACCAGGCTTTGTAGTTGATAGCAAGTCCGGCTCCGCAGCGCACGGGCCTGAAGTGCTGCTGTATGTATTGCTGAATGGCCGGTCGTGTTACTGGATAGGGGCAATAGGATTCCACCGCTTAGGATTTTTCGCGTGGTCGGGTAGATCGCGCTACGGATAGAGACTGCTGTAGCATCCCCACTGCTGTTGCATGCCCAGGCTCCAGGCGCAGGCCGTGGCCCAGATCTGGGCCTGGGCGTCGTAGATGCTCTGGTCGCGGTAGGGGTTCCAGTCGCCGGCCCAGGTCTCGGCGCTGTACTGGAATAGCCCATGATACAGGCCGTCGGGGCTGTCGGCGCCGGGGTTGCCGCTCGACTCGCAGAGCAGCAACTGGTACATTTGCTCCTCGCTTTCGGGGTAGGGATACTGCGCGCGGGCTTCGTGGATCCACTGCCGGTAGGGGTCAACGGTGGGCGCGGGCAGGGGTGGCGGCGGGTCGGTAGGCACAGGTGGGGCGCTGGGCAGGGCAGGGGGCTGGGACGCGGGCACGGTTGCGTCCGCCGAATCCACGATGTCGCCGGATTGCCGCAGGCGCGGAGCGACGCGGGGTTGGGCGGCGGCGAGGGTGGCAGCGGCGGCGACGGATGGCGATGCGGGCAGGAGGGGCGCGGGCACTGGCGCGACGGGCAGGGGCGTGGCGACCGGGGCGCGCGTCGCGGCCCATAGGAGCAGCCCGGCCAGGCCCACGCCGCCCAGGACCAGGATGCGGCCCCGCGTTGAGCGCGGCACCGATCTGCGATAGGGCAGGGCACGGCGAGGCATGGGCGGAGTATAGCAGCCCGGATGGCTGCAAGCAAGCGAACCCGGCCTTAGCCGGCAGAGCAACCGGCGCGGGCTGAACGACCTGCCCCCGCCAGGAAAGCGCGTGATTTGCCGCGCGGCTCTGGCTCCGCCGCTATTTTCCCCACACATCTCGGGCTTTGTGGCTTGACGCGGATGCGAGAGATAATTATAATAATGAATGAATTATTCATTCATCAAACAGGAGAGGGTTATGCAGCCACCGGATGTTGTGGATAAGAGTCCACGCGAAACGCAACGTACCCATATTCTCGAAGCAGCCCGGCGGGTCTTTGCGCGCAAGGGCAAGGCGGCCACGATGGCCGATGTCGCCCAGGCGGCGGGGATCAGCCAGGGGCTGGCCTATCGTTATTTTGCGGGCAAGGAGCAAATCTATCGCGAACTGCTGGAGCAAGCCGTGACGCAGGCCAGTCTCGCGACCACGCCGCCCCCGCTCGATAGTTCGGTGACAGCGGGCCAACGCCTGGCCTTGCTGATTACCCAACTGGTGGAATACCGGCGTGATCATCTGGAAA
The DNA here is from genome assembly GCA_025927935.1 of Chloroflexia bacterium. The sequence continues at coordinate 7,700 of JAICKM010000307.1, forward strand.
TCTTCCAACTTCTCGATCAGGTGCTCAGCTCAGACCAGGCGCCCGACGAGTTCACCAAAGAGATCCGCCGGCGCGGCGAACACTTTGTTGCGGAGCTACGGCAACTGATCGTCGAGGGCCAGGCCACAGGTGAAGTCGCCACTGGCGATCCCGACCAACTGGTGATCGCCATTATCGCCATTCTGGACGGCC
>JAICKM010000976.1 GCA_025927935.1 Chloroflexia bacterium
GCCACGCCTAAGACCCAATCGGCCTTGCTCGAAGTGATGCAAGAAGGCACCGTCTCCGTGGCGGGCACCGTCTACCGCCTGCACGCGCCGTTTATCGTGCTGGCGACGCAAAATCCGCTCGAAATGGAGGGCACCTATCCGCTACCCGAGGCGCAATTGGACCGCTTCCTGTTCAAGCTCAACGTCGTCTTCCCGACCACCGCCGAATTACTGACCATCGTGGAGCGGACCACCGGCGCGCCGCCCGCGGCTTTGCGCCCCGTCGTCAGCAGCAGCGCGATTGTCCAGATGCAGCAACTGGCCCGCCAGACGCCCATTGCCGAGCATGTCGCGGCCTATGCCGTGCGCATCCTGCGCGGTACGCATCCCGACACCCCGGAGTCGACTCCGCTGATCCGCAAATACGTGCGCTACGGGGCCAGTCCGCGCGGCCTGCAAGCGATGATCCTGGCCGGCAAGATCATGGCTCTGCTCGACGGCCGCTTTAACGTGGCTTTCAAAGACATCCGCGCGGCGGCCCTGCCCGCCCTGCGCCACCGTATCATCCTGAACTTCGACGGCGAGGCCGAAGGGATCGCTCCCGATGCGCTCATCACGTCGATTCTGGATGCGACGCCGACGGAGTGACAAGTGGGCAGTGGACAGTGGACAGTGATCAGTAACGAGTGACAAGTGAACCGCGGGGCTGTACCAATAATTCCCCACTCGTCTACTCCCTCATCTGATCCCTGACTTCCGGCAACTCGCCCTACTGACCACTGACCACTGACCGCTGACCACCGACCATGGGATTACTCGCACCGCTGGCCCTGGCCTTCGTGCCTGTGCTGGGCCTGATTATCGCCCTCTACCTGCTGCGGCTGCGCCGGCCGGAGACCCCGGTGTCGAGCCTGCTGCTCTGGCGCGCCCTGTTGCGCGACCAGGAGGCGAACGCGCCCTGGCAGCGCCTCAGCACCTCCTTGCTGTTGCTGCTACAACTGGCGATTGCGGCAGTGTTGATCCTGGCCCTGGCGCGCCCTTGGTCGGTGGCCGCGACACCGGGCGGCAGCAACCTGGTGATCGTGCTCGACACCTCGGCCAGCATGGGCGCGACCGATGGCCCCGACGGCCGCACCCGGTTGGCCGGGGCCGTGCTGGACGCCTGGGCGCGCATCCGCGCTCTCCCGGCCAACGGTACCGCCGCGCTGATCGCCGCCGCGAACCACGCGCGCATCGTCAGCCCGGCCACGAGCGACCAGGCGGCGCTGCGCCGCGCTCTCGACACCCTGCAACCGGCTCCGGCCACCACCGACCTGAGCGAAGCTCTGAGCCTGGCTGCGGGCGTGGCCGCGGCCAGCGCCGACCCGGAAGTCCTGGTCTACTCGGACGGCCAGTTCCCCGACCCGCGGAGCACGGTCCCGGCGCTGGCCGCGCCGCTTCATTTTATCGCCATGGGCACGCGCGGCGCGAACCAGGCCCTCGTCGCCCTGAGCGTGCGCCGCACGGCGGCCACGCTGAGCCTGCTGGCCCAGGTCGCCAACGCCGATACCGTCCCGGTCACGCGCCGCCTCGATATCGAACTCGATGGCGTGGCCTGGGCCGGGCGGACGCTGACCCTGCCGCCCGGCGAGACCACCCAGGTGCTGTTCGATGAAGTGCCGCCCGCCGCCCAGGTTATCCAGGCGCATCTGGCCGGGTCCGACGACCTGGCAGTGGATGACACGGCCTGGACGATTAACCACGCCGCCGAACCCGCCCCGGTACTGCTGGTTACGGACGGCAACAGCTTCCTGCAAAACGCCCTCGTCTTGCTGCCCAACGTCGCCCTCGACCGCACCCCCCCGGCGGACTACACGCCCGCGCTGACGGCCACGCTGACCGTCTTCGACCGCGCTGTGCCGAGCACGACCTTGCCCACGGGCAACCTGCTGTTCGTCGCCCCGCCTACCTCCACGACGATCTTTGAGGTCACGGGCGTGCTGACCACGCCCAACCCGCTGCCGCCCGTCGCGGCGGCCTCCGCCGATCCCGGCACAACCGGCACGGACGGCGCGGGCGGCGACCCGCTGCTGCGCTATACCGACCTGAGCGACCTGCACATCGCCCGCGCCGCGCACATCGAACGCCCGGCGTGGGCGCGCGTTGTCCTCGACAGCGACGCCGGGCCGCTGATCCTGGCCGGGGAACTGGACGGGCACCGCGTGGTGATCTTTACCTTTGACTTGCACGACAGCGACCTGCCGTTGCAGATGTCCTATCCGCTGCTGATGCGCA
>JAICKM010000689.1 GCA_025927935.1 Chloroflexia bacterium
AGCAGGGCCAGCGCCGCCACCCAGCAGCGGGTCGCCGTGGGCGCGTCGTTGCCCAGAGCGGCCAGCAGCCCCAGCGCGGCCAGGTTCATCCCGCCGTGGCGGCGATCCTTGAGGCGGCGATCCAGGACCAGGCTGCGCAGGTAATAATCCGCCGCCTGTTGGGCGCGACCACGGTCGCCGGCCAGTTCGCCAAGCTGGTACAATGTCTCGGCCTGGGCGCGCAGGTCGCCCCGGTCGATCTCGGCGTTGAGCGCTTCTTCCATCTCGCGTTGCGCCTGATCGTAGAGTCCCTGCTTGATCGACAGGTCAGCCAGGTCGTGCAGTGTGGTGGGTTGCAGCACCCCGTGTTGCAATTCGCGCATGATATCCATGCTCTCGTTGATCAGGTGGCGGGCCGTCTCATAGTGGCCGCGCGTGGCCTCGGCCCGGCCCCACTCATACAGCCCCTGGGCCTCATTGCGCTCGTCGCCAAGTTGCCTGCAGATGTCGATGCTCTGCTCGAATGCCTGGATGGCCTGGTCGAAGTCGCCCGAATCGGCGGCCAGCGATCCCTGCTCGCGCAGATACCAGGCTTGCTCGTCGAGGCGCTTGGTCTGCTGGGCCGCGTAGATGCCGCGCATCAGGATGCTGCGATACTGGTTGGTCATGCGGCGCATGTAGAAGAACCGCGCCAGCGCCCGCGCCATGACCGACACGTCGGCCCAGCGCTGCTGCTGTTCGGCCCAGGTCAGGGCGAGGGTGAGGGCATCGTACACATCGGTAATGGCCGCAATATGGGCCGGTAAACCTTCGCCATTGGCGGCGGCGACCTCCGCGTAGTGCGTAATGAGCCGTTCCTGTCCCGGCCCGCTCATAGCGGGATGGTTCGCCAGGTATTCGGAGGCCAGCCGGCGGACGACATCGGGCATGGAGTACATGGGGTCGCGACCGGGGCCGCGCTCCACGAGCCGCCGCTGTTGTAACAGGTCGAGGCTTCCGGCGGCCGCCGCCGCGTCCGTGCCCCATAGCGCCGCCGCCTCTTCGGGCGGCCAACTGTAGTGCGCCGGGAACAGAGCCAGCAGCGCAAAGCGTTCGCTCAGGCCCGCCTGGGCCTGCTCCATCTCAGTGTAATTAAGGCGAAATTGGGTGTGCTGCATAGCTCAAATCCCCAACGGGCGTTTATCGGGCAATCCGACCCGGCGCGGGTAGCCGGATGGCGTGGGCGCGACTTTGGGCAGGCCCACCACCAGGCGCTCCTCCGGTTCGCCCGGCAAGGTGTAGCGATAGCGCGAGATCGTGGCGCCGCCCAGCTTGGGTAAGGCCCTTTCCGCCTGGGCAATCTCGGCGGCTACATCGCCCTTCTTGGAGGCGAACATGATACCGCCCACGCGGCAGAGCGGCAGGCCGTACTCGGCCAGCACGGGCAAGGCGGCCACGGCGCGTGCTGTGGCGACATCGTAGGCCGCGCGGTGGGCGCGGTCTTGGCCCAATGCCTCCGCCCGCCCGGTCAGCACGATCACATCGCGCAGGCCGAGCGCGTCCGCGACGGCCAGCAAAAAGGCCGTTTTCTTGCCGACCGAGTCGACCAGCGTGACCAGTAGATCGGGCCAGAGGATCTTCAAGGGCAAGCCGGGGAAGCCGCCCCCGGTGCCCAGATCGATCAGGCCGCGGCCCCCGGCAAAGATGGCGGGCAGACCGCTCCCGCCGGCATCGCCCACCTGGGCCAGCAGCGCCGCGCCCACGGCCAGCGAATCGACAAAATGCCGGGTTTGCACCAGCGCCGGGTCGGTGATCGCGGTCAGGTTGGCGCGAGTATTCCAGTCGCGCAGCAGATCGGCGTAGGCGGCGAAGCGGGCCAGTTGCCCGGCATCCAGGGCCAGGCCGAGCGCCGTGGCGCCGGTTGCCAGCACATCCATCTGGGCCGCCTCCCGCGCGGTCAGGATGCCACCTCGTAGAGATGGGGCGTGGCGCGCAAAGCGGGCAGGTCGGCGGCGCCGATGCAGAACATGCTGATGCGTAGCTCGGCGATGAGCCGGCGGCCCTCTGCGATCGCCGCCTCACCGGAGACTGCCGCCGCCTCCAGGAAGGGCCGGGCGATGCCGCCCAGCGTCGCGCCCAGAGCAACCGCCTTCGCCAGATCGACTCCGCTGCGCAGTCCGCCGCTAGCGAACACATGCCGTCCGTCCGGCACGCCCGCCTCGCGCACCATGCGCAGGCTCTCGGTGGTCGGGATGCCCCAGCCGCGGAAGGCTTCAGCCACGCGGCGCAGGGCCGCGTCGGGTGCGCGGTGGGCCTCGACCTGGCTCCAGGACGTGCCCCCGGCGCCGGCCACGTCGATGGCCGCCACCCCGGCATCCCAGAGCCGCCGCGCCGTCTCCGGGGCGATGCCCCAGCCCACTTCCTTGGCGATGACCGGCACGCCGTCGCGGGCGAAGGCGGCGCAGATGGCCGCGATGCGCGCCGCCAGGCCGCCGAACCTCGTATCGCCTTCGGGTTGCACGGCCTCTTGCAGGGCGTTGAGATGCAGGATAAGCGCGTCGGCCTCGACCATCTCCACCGCCCGCCGGCACTCGTCCAGCCCGAAGCCGTAGTTGAGTTGCACGGCGCCGACGTTGGCGAAGATGAGTGCGTGGGGTGCGATGCGGCGGATCTGGTAGGAGGACGCGAGGGCTGCGTCCAGGATGGCCGCCCGCTGCGAGCCGACGCCAATCGCCAGGCCCAGCGTTTCGGCGGCCTCGGCCAGGTGCCGGTTGATCGCCTCCGCCGGGCCGGTGCCGCCGGTCATGGAGCTGATCAGCAGAGGCGCGCCCAGGCGCCGGCCCCACAACTCCAGGCTGCAATTGACGGCATCCAGGTCGATCTCCGGCAACGCCTGGTGCAGAAAGCGATAGCCCCCGAAGCCGGAGGTGATCCCCTCGCCCTGCACATCTTCTTCCAGGCAGATGCGGATATGGTCGCGCTTACGTTGTTCGATGGACATTCAGTGGGTCGATGTTCCTTATCAATGGTAAGGTTACTGGATTCATTATAGCATAGTGTACGGATGAACGTACATAGCCCAATTTTCCTACCTTCTTTTGCGTCGCGCGTCAGCGGGGGAGCGGGGACAGCGGGCCGCTGGGTTGCAGCCGCAGGCCGGCGAGCGTGACGGTCGTCGCGCCGGTGGCCTCGACCTCGAACCAGGCCGCGTGGGCGTAGTCGAGCACCACGTCCAGCCCGGTGTCCTGGTAGCCGGGGCCGGGGGCCAGCGCGCCCGCCGGGACCTCGCGCGTCGCCGCCACGCCGTCTTTGGTGCGCGCCGTGAGCCGGACCACCGCCTTGGCCGGATCGGCGGCGCCCACCCGCAGCCGCGCCCAGACCTGGTACGGCCCGCTGGGGAACTGCGCCGGGGGCGTGGTCAGCAGGAGCGTGGCCCCGCCCGGCGTCGCTTGCACGGCCCGCCCGCCCGCCGCGCCGGGGTCGTCTACGATAACCGCATCCGGGGGCGCATTGGTGGCGGCGCGGTAGCCGCCCGCCTGGCTCCAGCCCGCCAGGTGAACCCAGGCGCTGTCCGGTGCGGCCAGGGTCTGGAAATACTTCCAGTAGGCTTCGGGTTCGTAGGGCACGGGGTAGAAGTTGGTCCGTCCGGCGGCCAGCGTCTCCAGGTTCTGCACGGCCAGCGCGAGGTGGCCGGGGATGGGCGAGAGCGCCGGGTCGAAGTGGATCTCTTGCAGGTAGTCCGGCCCGGTTTCCAGCGTCAGCGGGTGGTGGCGCAGCACGTCGAGGTAATACTCGATGGGGTCCACGGCGAGGGCCGCGACCTGCACCACGCCTCCGGCCAGCAGCAGCACGCCGAGCAAGGCCAGCCCCACCTGACCGCGGCCCGTCCGCCGCGCC
>JAICKM010000992.1 GCA_025927935.1 Chloroflexia bacterium
GAACCGGCTGCACACGATGCCGACGACCACGGCCAGCACAATCGCCAGCACCAGCACCGGCCCGGCCTTCAGCAGCACGGGCAGGCTGACCGATGCGCCCAGCAGCACAATCGCCGCTTCCAGCACCTGCTTGCCGGTAAAGCTGATCCCCGGCGCCCAGCGCGCTCCGGGCTTCCACAAGGTGCGCACGATCATCCCGATCAGGATCGCCACCACCAGGGCCTCGATGATTGCGTGGCCGATGAGGCCCTCTTCGAGCGTCTGGATCACCCAGGACAACAGCCCGATGCCCACCGCCAGGGCGACTCCCGGTGCCCGCTTGCCGAGCCATGTATTCCACGTGCCGCGCACTACCGGCGCCTGACTCACTGCCATACCAGTCTAACACCTCACCTGTAATCATCCGATAAAATCGTCACAACAGAACAAATGCCGCTAACGCGGCATTTCGCGGCGTAGGCGCGCCACTTCATCTTCCCGTGTCATGGCGGCTGCGCGGACTATTGTAACACGTTTTTCCGCTCGCTACCGCAGGGCGGAAGTGTGGCAACAAACGGCATCGGGGCGGATACCGATCGCCAATACCCGTCCCGGTGCCGTTACTGCCATGTGCACCTTGAGCAGACGGCGACCGGCTTGCGAACAGGCTGTGCAGCGACTAAGATAGGGGCGCCCACGCAAGTTTGCTTACTATTTCTGGAGGAAATCCGATGACCGAGGAGAACCGCGCCGACCCGGCGGAAAAAGAGACGGGCCGGCTCGAAGCCTTCAGCGACGGCGTGTTTGCCGTGGCGATCACCTTGCTGGTGCTGGACCTGATCAAAGTGCCGCAGGCGCCGGAGGGCCAGACCTTCACCGCCGCCGACCTGGCCGCGATCCTGGGCCGGCAATGGCCGACCTATGCCACCTTCTTGATTAGCTTCGCCACCATCCTGATTTTGTGGATGAATCATCACTCCATGTTCCAGTGGGTGCAGAAAAACGACCCGGTGTTCATGTTCGCCAACGGCTTCTTGCTGCTGCTGATCACGCTGGTGCCGTTTCCCACCGCGCTGCTGGGCGACTATCTGCTGGAGCCGGCGGCGCCCACTGCGGCGACGATGTACGCCGGCCTCTTCGTGATCATCAGCCTCGCCTTCATCCTGCTCTGGTGGACCGCGGCCTACCGGCGCCCGCTGCTGCGGCCCGGTATCCCCCCGGCCCGCATCCGGCAGCGCACCGCCGCCAACCTGCTGGGGTTCCCGGCCTATGTGCTGGCGCTGGCCTGCGCCTTCTGGAGTCCGCTGCTCACCGTGGCGATCTGCGCCGCGCTCTGGATTTTCTGGGCGATCATCGGCATGCGGCTCTAAGCGGTCTCTCTCACCGCCGGCCCAAGCACAGGTGGGCGCCGGTTTGTAACCGGCGCCCACTGTCGCAGCGAATATGGAGCGATGTTGTAGGGGCCGGTTTCCAACCGGCCTGCCGCGCATCAGAATCAGCCGGCGCTAGCGTCCACCCCCGCTATAGTAGGACTTCAACACTTGCTCAGCGGGCTTGTTGTGCGGGGTGTAGGTTTTATCGCCCGCGCCGCCGGTGTTCGGGTCGGCATCCCAGCTCCACCAGTACATGCCGGCCAGCCAGGGCTTGTTCCAGAAGACGGCGAAGGCGGCCTGATAGGCGCTGGCCTGCTCTTGCAGGTCGAGCGTGCCGCCCGCCTGCCAGTCGTAGGGCGCGCGATTGGTGCCCGCCACACTGCCGTAGCCGATCTCGGTGAAGATGACCTGCTTGCCGAACCGGCCGGCCAGCCCCGCCAGCGTGCTCACATAGCCGCGATCCAGCCAGGCGCGGGCGATCTCGTCCGCCGTGGGATCGGCCTTGCCGGTCAGCGGGTAGTAGGCGTCCACGCCGATATAATCCAGCGCGTCCCACCAGCGGATGCTGGTCACGTCGTCGCCCCAGTTGGCGGCATAGGTCAGCGGCCCCTGGAACTTGCTACGCACGGTGCTGATCACGGTGCGCCAATCGGCCTCGCGGGCGCTGGTGCCGACCAGTTCAGTGCCGATGCAGAGCAGATTGGCGCCGTTCTGCTGGGCCAGGGCGGCGTAGTGGCCGATGAAATCGCGGTACGAGGCGAACCAGGCTTGCCAC
>JAICKM010000068.1 GCA_025927935.1 Chloroflexia bacterium
ATCTCCGACCAACTCCAGGACGAGATCGCCGACGACCCCGAACAGAACCGCTACGAGCAGGAGACCCAGCACGGCATTAAGCAAGGCGCGATCTTCCACGAGGACGCCTGCCGCTGCCTGCCCTGATTAGGACTCCTGGGCATATACGATCGCCTGCTCAATGGTCAGCGCTCGGCCCAGGCGCCGCGCTGCCTCAAACTCCTCCTCCCCCAACAGGTGCCTAGCCGCCGTAGCCGCCTGCTCGTAGATACTCTGCTGGAGGGTCCACAATGTCGTCGTCGTCGCTTCCAGCAGTGCTTCCGTGGCCCCTACCAGGACGGCCGCGCGGCGCGCCGTAGATGCACGCCCCGCCGCGATTCCCGCCAGAATGGCGAAGGAGTGGGCGATGCCCCGCTTATCCATCAGTTCCTTGTTGATGACTAAGCCTTCCTCACAATACGCGCAGGCTGGATCAAAGTCGCCCTGCGCCAGGGACACGCTCGCCAGGCCCCGCAAGGCGAGGCCAATCCCCCACTTGTTGTCGAGTTCCCGGCTGATAGCCAGGCTCTCAGCAAATAGCGCCTGTGCTCCGGCCAGGTCCGCTTGATCCTGCGCCAATTCCCCGAGAAAGCTTAGGCTCCAGGCGATACCCCACTTGTGGTCCTGCGCCCGGTTGATAGCCAGGCTCTCATCGTAATAAGCGCGGGCCAGCGCCAACTCCCCTAAGCGCTGCACTGTTTGGCCTAGCAGGCCCAGCATGTGCGCCGTATTATGATGGTCGCCTACTTCCCGGCTGATCGCCAGGGTCTCTGCATAAAAGGTTCGGGCTGTGGCAGTGTCGCCTTGTTGCCCGGCCTGGTTTCCTGCGGTGAGCAGCGCCGCCATAATGCCCCACTTGTAGCCGAGCCGGAGACTGATCTGGAGGGCCTCGTCGTTTAGAGGGCCCGCAGTCGCAAACTCGGCCTGGTCCACCGCCATGCTCGCCGCCCCGATCAACGCCCGCACCCGCGCGCGATCCAGCAAGATCCGTTCGGCCTCCGTCTGCTCTGGGGACCGTAAGTCATGCTGCAAGGCTACGTCCAACCAGTGGCGCCCCTCCTGGATGTACCCTTTGAAGTCCCAGAACCGCCACATCGCCGCACAGATGCGCAACCCGGTTGCCCAGCGCGCTTGCGACTCGCTGCCGCCGGCTTTCAGTGCCCACGCAAGCGCCGCGCGCAAGTTGTCGTGCTCGTGCTCGAGTTGGCGCACCTGCTCCGTCGGCTCTTCCGTCCACGTGCTTGGCTCAGTCTGCTCCACTAAATGCATGAAGTATAAGGCGTGCCTCTCGCTGAGCGCCTCTAACTCCGCACTCTCCACAAGCTTCTCCCTGGCGTATTCGTGGATCGTCTCCAGCATCGTGTAGCGCGACGCGCCCGCCACCACCGGTTCCTGCCGCAACAGGCTCTTGTCCACCAGCGAGGCGATCCCTTCCAGTACGTGGTTCGGCAATCTGCCGTCCCCGTTGCACACCGCCGCCACTGCCACCAGCGTGCAGCCGCCCACAAACACGCCCAACCGGCGAAACAGCATCTGTTCCTCCGGATCGAGCAGGTTGTAACTCCAATCAATCGCCCGGCGTAGCGTTTGCTGCTTCGCCGGCAGGTGTCGCCCGCCGCGCGCCAGTAGCCCTAAGCGATTCTCGCGTAGATATGCTGCGATCTCCGGCGCGGAGAGCAGATTCATGCGCGCCGCGGCCAGCTCGATGGCTAACGGCAAGCCGTCCAACAGGGTGCAGATAGTTGACACGGGGGCGGCGGTCTGCTCGGTCAGGGCGAAGTCTGGCGCGACCGCCTGGGCGCGCTGCATAAACAACGCGATCGCCGGATAGGCCAGCATGGCGGGCAGGTCCGGCAGGTGGGCCGGGTCCGGGAAGGCGAGCGGCGGCACCGGCACCTGTCGCTCCCCTGGTACGTGCAGGGCCTCCCGGCTGGTGAGCAATACCTTCAGCCCGCGACAGGCGCCCAGCAATTCGACTACTGTTGGCGCCGCATCCAGCACTTGTTCGAAGTTGTCGAGCAGAAGCAGCAGCTGCCGTTGCTTGAGGAAGGCTATTAGACTCGCCAGCCGCGACCCGGTGCCACCCTCCGGCACCCCTAGTGTCTGCGCGATGGTCGGGATCACGAGGGCCGGGTCGCTTACGGGCGCAAGCGCCACGAAGAATACGCCTTCGTGGAACTTGTCAAGCATTGCGCTAGCCGCATCCAAAGCGAGGCGGGTCTTGCCGATACCCGGCGGGCCAACCATGGTCAGCAGGCGTACATGCTTGCTTAGCAGCAGCGCGCCGGTCGCCGCGATCTCCTGCTCCCGGCCGATGAGGCGTGTCAGCGGGGCCGGCAGGTTAGCGGGGTTTGGCGCGGGTATCACGCGGAACCGGGTGTCCGCGTCCATGCCGTCCAGCTCACCACGAGCGAACTTGCGAAACGCTTCCGCCTCGCCGGCTGGAATATCCAGCCGGCCGGCCAGCAGCGCGGCGAGTTGCGGGGACGGGCTGCGCACACCTGCTTCGATCTTGCGCACAAGGGATACAGAGCAGGCGACACTCTCGGCTAGCTCTTCCTGGGTCAGCCCGCATGCTTTTCGGCGCCGGCTGAGCCAGGGGCCGAATCGCGCTGCCTGGTCCATGGCTGCCTCCCTTCTCCGGCTCCTAGTGCGGCTTGCTGGGGACCGCAGACGCTACCGACCAACGAGTACGGCGCGATAAATCGCGCAACTACACTCAAGAGGTCCCTGGAACCTGCACTAGCAAGCAAGACGCGAACGCGGCCAAGTAGGGTGCGATTCTGTGTCACTGGTGTGGCGGTGATTGTGACGTCCATTATAGCATCTCCTGCGCTAGAATGGGAACAACGAGCACGGGCCCGTGCTCATTCAGGAAACCGTCAGCATGTAAGGAGGCATAAGATGCCGGCATATCGGTTCTCCCAATGGTTCCTGGCGGGTGTCATGATACGCAGGGGCTCCTGCCTTGGCGCGCGTGCCTTCGCCGCAAGCCGGGCCGGTCCGACACCGTCCGATCCGGCCGCACGCTTTCAATTCCGCACCGCGGGCTTGCCTCAACCGGATCCATACCGGGGCAACGGCGCACCGGCCGCACTACCCCTACCGGTGGCGCGCCACCATACCTCGGCCTATCTCACCGAAGCCTGAGAGTAGAGACCCGCGCCGCGGGCTGCTCTGGAATCCGGCAAACTGGGAGGTGCAGGTGATGCGCCCGAAACCATCTTGTAATTCGCACCTGTTCATGGTGCGGTTCTGGATCCAGGGAGCCGGCGACAGCCCGCCCCAATGGGGCGGGAAGATACAAAACCCGATAACCGGCGAATTTCATTACTTCCGCGGCTGGGCGATGCTTGTCGATACGTGTCTTGCCATGTTGCCGCCGGTGGAACCCAGGCTACCCGATCAAGAACCGGAGCTATCGGATAAGAGCTAGCCGGTTCCCTGTCCGCACAGGCGATCAGCCGTGCGCAGGCAACAGATGATCGGGACGTCCGGTTCCGTCCTTCCTCGTACATCACCGAAGGAGAGACCCGCTATGGCTGATGTGCAGCCCACCAGGAACACATTTCATTGCTGATGTGTCTACTTCAAGATTCCAAGGAGGTAAATGCCGTGAAATCGCTAACTCTGCGGGCGCTGCTTGCCGCTGTACTGATCTTCGTGCTGGCACCCAGCGTAAGCGGGGCGCAGACCCCCGCTGCCCCGAGCGTGACTTACAAGTCGACCATCGACGGCCTGACCATCAACGGCGCATTCGATCTGGTCAACCAGATCATCGACTTCCCACCCGGTGCGATCAGCGCCGTCCATGTGCATGGCGGGCAGGGCCTGGCGCTCGTGCTGGCCGGCGAGATCACCTTCCGCCCCGAGGGCAAGGCAGCGCAGGTCGCCAAACCGGGCGATGTCTACGTCGATACCCCAGGGGTGCCGCACCTGGCCGCCAACACCGGCAGCACCGTTGCGCGCCTCTCGTTCATGGTGGCGCTCCCGCAAGGCGCGACCCTGACCACGGCGGTGGGGAGTACGCCCACCGCCAACCCGGCGGCGGTGGCTCCGAAGGTGGTCTATACCTCCCGCTACCCTGGTATCACCATGGCGGGCCCATTCAGCATGGTCAACCAGATCGTCGACTTTCCTCCGAATGCCAGCACGGCCCTGCACGTGCATGGCGGGCCGGGGATGGCGACGGTGCTGGATGGCGAGCTGGTATTCCGCCCGGAAGGCAAGGTCAATCAGCCGGCCAAACCCGGCGACGTGTATCTAGACGTACCAGGGACACCGCATCGGGCCGTCAATGAAGGGAGCACCCCCGCGCGCCTCTCGTTCGCCGTGGTGGTGCCGCAGGGCGCAGGGGTTACAACGCCGCTGCAACAGGTATCCCCCCCCGCGGCAGGTCCAACGCCAGGGCCAGGTCCTGCCGAACCTGGCGCGGCGCCGGTTGGGATGCCCAGCACGGGCTCGGCGGAGGGAGCCGGTGGCGCGCTACCGTTGCTGGTGGTGGTTGGGCTGCTGCTGGTGGCGGCCGGCGCCCGCCTTCTGCGCCGCCAAAGGCAGCCTTGATAGCTGCAAGCGAGCGCGCGAGGCGGCCGGCGTGGAACGGCACCCACCATCGCACTAAGCGCCGGCCGAACGATGACCACCTACTGAGCGGCATAATAAGGGGTAAACAGTTTGTGACTGGTTTCAGTGGCGTTTTCCAGACAAATGTTTAGATCCTCATGCGCCGCTCAGTAATGGGGCCAACGCGGTCCAGTGGCCGTGCTAATCCCGAAAGGAGGTTTCCCCATGAGTCCGATCCGTGCGTTCCGGTTCTTTATCCTGGTGGGCGTGCTGGGTAGTGTCTTGAGCCTGGCGGACGCGGTCCCGCAGGTGAGCACAGCCGGCTATGGCCCCGATGATGACTATGTGCTGGTCAAGAACTGCCCGCTCCGTATGTGCGCCGAGCCGGCGGACTGGCGACCGGGGGAGCAACTGCTCCATCAGCTCTTCACTCAACAGGGCTGGAGTCAGGATCCCGCGGTGGTGTCGCGGATAGATCACTACCGGCTGACCTGGGGCAAGTGGGCGGCCGATCACCTCTACTACATCGATGAGTCCACCCCGGCGGCCCGGCGCACGGCGTTGAATACCGTGCTGCATGATCTGCGTGGGCGTAGCATCCACATTGTGCGCGTCCCGGCCGTTCGCTAGGATCACCGCCACGGCAAAGGTCGCTCTGTCTTGAGCGCTTTCAACGATCCGTTGCACAACCCGTTTGAGCATCACTATAGAGGCGACAACGCTCTGACAAGTCGCCGAGACTTGCGACGAATTTGCGGGCGGCCAGCGTGCAAAGGATGGTGTGATATGAACGGCATGAATGGATCCCGGCGACGACTACTGGCGGTAGTGATAGGGTCCGCGTTGGTCCTCGTCCTTGTGTGGAGCCTAGGTTCCCAAACGGCAGCGGGCAGCCTGCCTCGGAACGAGACGGCTCTCGCCGCTGCCCACGAGCAGGTAGTGGCGCCATTGAAGCCGGACTGGGTCGAGGCACTACTTGATGAGCGAGCAACCGCTCTGCGGGCACTCCTAGATGCTCGCGATCTGCTGTCGGCCCGGCCCGGACCAGATCTAGCGAAGTCTCGCCAGCGCGGGGCGGCCCCGCTGAAACCGGATTGGGTGGAGGCGCTACTGGATGCGCGCGCCGGCGCCCGGCGCGCGCTGCTGGAGGCCCACGATCTGGTAACCACCCCATGGCAGCGCCGATAGGCGGCAGTTCCAGAGGATGGGATGGTAAGACCTGGCCCTGGATGCCTTATCACCAGGCATCCGGGGCACGGCAGCTGTGGGCTAATGATGCGAAGCTAACGGTAATACTAGCGCGCGGACTCGATATAGCGTTCGGCGGCGGCGATGCGTTCGGAGACGGGCGGGTGGCTGTAGAAGAGGAAGCGCACCCAGGCGGGCGGCGTGGCATCGCTGAGGTTCTGCCCGGCCAGCTTCGCCATCACCGACTGGAAGGCGCGCGGCTTGCGGGTCAGGCGCAGGGCGTAGTCGTCGGCGGCGCGCTCCATGCGCCGGGTGAAGGCGTTGGTCAGCGGCAGGAGCACCAGGCCAAAGGCCGACAGCACGCCCACGAGCAGCGGGAAGGCCGCCGGATCGGCGATACCGTGGAAGCCGAAGGCTCTAACGGCCGCACCTAGCGCCAGCGCCGCCAGCCACAATCCCACCACCATGAGTACCGCCTGCAATGCGATGCCCCGCCAGAGGTCGCCGTGGACCTGGTGGGCCAGTTCGTGGGCCAGCACCGTCTCGATCTCGTCGGGGGTGTAATCGCGCAACAGCGTATCGCCCAGGATCACCCGCCGCGTGGGGCCGATGCCGGTGAACATGGCGTTGGCCGCTGTGGTACGCCGGCTCAGGTCCATCACATACACGCCGCGCACGGGGCTACCCGCCTGCGCGGCCATGGTCATCAGGCGGCCCCGCAGATCCTCGTCTTGCAACGGCGTGAACTTGTTGAACAGCGGCATGAGCAGGACAGGGGCTAGCTGGCCCAGCACAATCGTGATGAGCATGAGCAGCACGGCCATCAGCAGCCACCAGGTGTCGGGGAAGGTGCGCAACAGCCAGTACAGCAGCAGCGCCAGCGGCAGGCCCAGCACGGCGCTCAGCGCCAGTTCCTTCAGTTGATCGGCCACCCAGCCGCTGGGCTGCTGCGTCGAGAGGCCATAGCGCTGGGGCAGCACAAAGCCCTGGTAGTAGTCGAGCGGCAGGCTGATCAGAGTATAGACCCCGCCCGCCACGACCAGGTAGATGACCAGGGCCAGGCCCCACCCGGCGGGGCTGATCTGCTCGGCAAAGTCGCGCAGGCCCGCCGAGAGTCCGCTGACCAGGAAGGCGATCAGCAACAGGGCGCCCAGCCCGAGTTCGACAAAGAACAGCCGGCGGCTGATCCCGGCATAAGCGCGCGCCGTCTCTTGCCGGGCGGCATCGATCACCGGCGCCTGGTCGGCAGCCGGGGCAGATTCCTGACCGCTGACGGTTGCAGGTTGTCGGCTAGCAGGCTCAATCATCGGCGTAGGGTTCGATATGGGCGCGGGTCCGTAGTTCGCCGGAGTCGAGCACCCGTAGCGTGCCCCGGCTCTCGACAGCCACGATGCCCGCATCTACGAAGCGGTTCAGGGTGGCGGTAAGGGTTTCGCGGGTGGTGCCGAGCAGGTTTGCCATTTCCTGGTGAGTCAGGGCCAGCGGCAGGCGTACCTGCCCACTCCCGTTCTGTGGTTCGCCGCGCTCGGCGACCTGATCGACGAGGAAGCGCGCCAGGCGGGTGCTGACATCGGCAAAGGCCAGGCTCTCCACCTGGCGCTGCGTCTGGATGAGGCGCTGGCCGATGGCCTGGGTGACTTTGAAGGCCATGTCCGGCTGATCGCGCATCAGCGCGGCGAAATCGGCCAGGCCCATCACGGCCACGGTGGCGTCGTCCAGGGCCTCGGCAAACACCTGGCGGGCCGCGGGATTCACCAGCGCCGTTTCCCCGAACATGTCGCCCGGTTCCATGATCGCCAGGGTGATCTCGCGGCCCTCATCGGACAGCATATAGAGCTTGACGCGCCCGCTGCGCAGCAGATAGATACGGTCGCTGGGATCCCAGGCCGTGAAAATAGTTTCGCGGCGGCGAAACTGGTTATGCACCACTTTCGCCGCCACGGTCTGGAGGGTGGCATCGTCAAGGTCGCGGAAGATCTTGATGCGCTTGAGATACCAGATTTTCTCACTGGGCGCGGGCAGAGCCACGATCTAACGCCATTCAGCTACGACCGCCCGCTGCACGACCAGCGGCGTCTCCGGGTCCCCATCGGTCAGATCGACCGCCACGGCTTCGCGCCCAAACCAGGCGATGGTGCCGTGCAGTTCCTCCCCGCTTTCGAGCACCAGGACGACCGGCTCCTGCGTGCGCTGGCGGTCGGCGACGAAGCCCGTCAGGCGCTTGCGGAAGCTATCGCGGCGCTTGACGAGGTCGTCCACCGGCACTTCAAAGTACTGGGCCAGTTTGGCGAGCATCGCGTCATCCTCGCCCATGCGCCGGTGCTTGACTTCCAGCAGGTGCACGTCTTTGGAGGAGAGTCCGGTGGCGTCGGCGATCTCCCAGGGCGTGACCCCGCCTTTGGCGGCGCGCAGGAACT
This sequence comes from Chloroflexia bacterium, assembly GCA_025927935.1. Next base: position 8,187 of record JAICKM010000068.1, read on the forward strand.
TCATATAGTCGCTGAGGCTCATGACTCACTCTCCGCGGCATCCGCCATGGGAGCGGACTCGTTCGCAGACTCCTCTTCGGCGGCGGGGGCCGGGCCGGCGCCCTCGGCAGGCGCGGGCGCGTCGTCCGTTGTGCTGAGGCCGCCGGCCGGTCCGGCTGCCGCCGCTTCCACCGGCGCCGCCTGGCTGCCGGCCTCCGGCGGGACAAACTGCGGCGTGGCGGCGCCCGCGAAGGGCGCGACTTCTTTGGCTTCCCCGGTCGCGGTGGGCTGTTCGCCGGTGCCGGGCGCGGTGCGCTGATAGTAGGCCACGGCGAGTTTGCGCAGGATCACCTGCTCGGCTTCGTCGGCGCCCTCTTGCTGCAACGTGATGGTGTAGGGCGTAAAATCGACGATCCGCCCGTTGAACACCTCGCCGTTGAACAAAACCACGCGGAACTGCGATCCCTGGGCGCGCTGCTCGGTCAGATAGACCGCCTCCCGGTCGTCCTTGAGACCGGGCCACTGCCCAAAATGGACCTTGGCCGGAGGCGCTTGGGCAATCGCATCTTCGCGCAGCTTCTTGATCCACTCGCGGGCATCAAAGCGCGTGATGTTGTCGATGCCGCGCCCGAACTGGCTCTCGATCTCTTCGGTGCTCAGGTTCAGACGGGCCGCCAGGCGCATGATCTCGGTGATCTGCCCATCGGTGGCGGGCATCACCACCGGCTCACGGCGTGACCGGCCCCCGGCGCCCCGCCCACCCCGGCCCATATCACCGGCGGGCGGGCCGGGCGGGCGCGGCGGACGCCCGGCGTCGGGCCGCGGCGCCCCATAGGCGGGCGGCGCGGGCGTATAGGGCCGGGTGCCGCTGTACGCGGGAGCGGCCGTACCCACCGCCGTCCCGGCATTCACCGGATCGCCGGGCACGCTGCCAGCACTCGGTGCGGGCGGCGCAGCACTCGGCGCGGCGGCGGGCATGGCCGCGCGCGGCGCGGGGGCCACCGTATTCGACGGGGCAGGCGGCGGCGCGCCCGCGGGCAGAAGAATCTCATCCGGCTTCACCCAGAGGGCTTTGCTCAACGCCTTCATGTGGGCAGGCGAAATCTCCTGCACATTGGCTTCATACTCCTCCAGGACTCGCAGGGGGATGCTCGTGCGTGCGCTTACCTGCGCGAGAGTCAGGCTTTTGCGCTCACGAATTTGCTTGAGACGGTTCACGCGTCGACTCCTTCACTAATGCCGTTTCTGTGTGGCAACACAGGCGTATTATACTGTATAGATACATGCCACGCAATACTTGCGCCGGCCCGGCAAGCCGCCGATCCCCACCGGCGGCGGGACGCGCGGAGTCCTCTGTCTCATTGACGAAGAACTTGCGGCCCGGTTGCCGCCTTGACGCCGCCGGGCGAATCGGGCACACTAACAGCGACTGATTCCGCGACCCGCCGCACCCAAGGAGGTCGCGCCGGAGGTGACCCACGTAGCTACCGCTGGGAGGAACTCTGTGACCGTATCGTCTTCCGCGGCGCTCAACGCGCCGTTTGCGCCGCTCGTGCAGCGCATCATGCAGGAGGCCACCGTAGAGCAGGACCGGATTCTGCGCATCGACCATTTCCTGAACCACCGCATCGAACCCGCGTTCATGGCCGCCATGGGCCAGGCCATGGCCGAACGCATCCGGCCTTTCGCGCCCGATCTGCTGCTGACTGCCGAGGCCAGCGGCATCGCCCCCGCGCTGGCGACGGCCTTCGCGCTCGCCATCCCGCTGATCTACGCCAAGAAGTACGCGCCGGTGGTCGAGCCGCCCGCCCTGTCGCGCGTGGTGCCCTCGCCGACCAAGGGCGGCGATACGCGCCTGGTGGTCGCCGCGCGCTACCTGCAACCGGGCATGCGCGTGGCGCTGATCGACGACTTCCTGGCGAACGGCAAGACCGCCGTGGCCCTGGCCGAGATTGTGGGCGACGCGGGCGCGCAGACGGTGGTGGCCGGGTTCCTGGTCGAGAAGATCTTCCAGGGTGGGCGCGCCGGGCTGGAAGCGCTAGGCATCCCCGTGGCGACGCTGGCCCAGGTGGAACGCCTGCAAAACGGCCAGGTGATCATGGCGGGTAGCTGAGACTGCGCCTGCTCACGGGCATAGCGACCCCGCTGGAGCGCGGAGACTACCGCTTGCGTGTCCTCCGCTGGTGGATGAGAGAAGATTTCCCCTCGCCACAAGCGGCGAAGACGGTGTTGAAGGACGGATGCTGAACTATTGCCGTTTCCCGATTTAGAACGGGCGGCGGTACGCGTGGCGAAGGCTGCTGTCAGGATGGCGCGGTACCAGGGGGAAGGGAGCAACTTTGATATCAGAACGGGACGGCGAAACTTCGCGCTCGTTTGAGGCCCGCCTGAGCGACATGTTGAGGCTGGCGGGTTGTGACGGCTGCCTGTATGCCGTGGATATCGACAGCGGGAGAGCGGTCGGGTTGCATCCGCATAAGATAGCCGTGGCCGCCTCGGTGTTCAAAGTCGCTGTGGCGCTTGAGTTATATCGCCAGGCCGCGCTGGAAGGTCTCGCCCTCACGGACCAGATCCAGGTGACGGCGGAGAACCGGACTTTGGGACCCACGGGGCTGTCCAACGGGCAAGATCCGGCTACGCTCTCGCTGCGTGACCTGGCTTCCCTGATGCTAGCGATCAGTGACAACACGGCCACGGACGCGATCATTGCGCGGGTGGGCTTGGAGCGGGTCAATGGGACATTGCGGGAGCTTGGGCTACAGCACACCGTGATAGTGAGCGATCTGCGCGGGCTGATCGCCGCGATTGTGGCCGATGCCGGTGTCTCAAGTTGGGATGCGCTCTGGTCCCTGCCGCCCGAAGAGCGCGACGAGCGGCTGAAACAGTGCCGCGCGCTGGACCCCGCCCAGGCCACCCGGACCACGCCATGCGACATGGCCTGCTTGCTGGGCAGCATCTGGCGGGATGAGGCCGCGCCCGCCGCCGCCTGCGCCGAGGTGCGGCGGCTGATGGGGCAGCAAACCAGCTATCGGCTGGCAACCGGCTTCCCGCCCGAGATCGCGGTGCAGGCGAAGAGTGGGAGTTTGCTGGGCCGGGTCCGCAACGAGATTGGTGTGGTCACCTATCCAGATGGTCACCGGTATGCCGTCGCGGTGTTCACGCGTTCGCACAGGCGAGCAGCGCGACAACCCGCCATCGATCAGGCTATCGGCGCTGTCGCCGCGCTTGCCGTTGCGCAACTTCGTCGCGGCTGAGCATGCACCCGGCGTGCGGCGCCGATGGGCAGGGACCAGGGGATATCGACGCCTGCGCGAGTATAGTGACTGTTCCTTGCGCGACCGCTGACTTCCCAAAAGCGGCACAGTCCAGGAGATGCGAGGATGGAGATACCCGGCACTCCCGGCGATGCCAAGCGCATCGTAGAAGAAGGCTACGACCGGATCGCCGAAACCTATCGCGACTGGGCGGCGCATGGTCCGAGCGACATGCGCATCCGCTACACCGATCTATTGCGGGCGGCGCTGCCGCCGGGCGCCACCCTGCTGGAACTCGGCTGCGGCACCGGCGAACCGATGACACGCCGCCTGGCCGCGCGGTTCCACGTCACCGGCGTGGACCTTTCCGCCCGGCACATCGCCCTGGCCCAGGCCGCCATCCCGCAAGCCACCTTCATCCAGGCCGATATGGCCGCGGTGGACTTCCCGCCCAGCAGTTTCGACGCCGTCGCCGCCTTCTACTCGATCATCCATGTGCCCCGCGAGGAGCATGGCGATCTCTTGGGGCGTATCGCCGGCTGGCTGCGGCCCGGCGGCCTGCTGGTCGCCACCATGGGCGCCAATGATACCCCGGCGGGCGTGGAGGCCGACTGGCTGGGCGCGCCGATGTACTGGAGCCACTTCGACAGCGCAACCAACCGCGGCCTGGTCACGGCGGCGGGCCTGGAGCTGCTCGAAAGCCGCGAAGAGACAGAGGATGAAGACTGCACGCCTGTCACCTTCCTCTGGGTCGTCGCTCGCAAGCCGGGCGGCTAGTCGCCGGCGCAGCAAGCAGTCACACCTGCCTTGTCATGCTGAACGCAGTGAAGCATCTCGTCTGTAACCCACCTAGACGAGACTCTTCGCTCCGCTCAGAGTGACAAGGGATATGTGACCGCCAATCAGGGCACGATGTGGATGTCGAGGAAGCCGAGGCTGAGCGAGCGTGTATCCGCGCCGGCCCCGCCTGCGGACGCGGGGCTGCCCTCCGGCACCACCAGCCGCAGTTCGCTGGTGCCCGCCGGGAAGTGGAGCACGGGCGTCTGGAGCGTCGCCACGTCGCCGGTGGGCACGTGCGCCTGGTAGATGCGCGTATCGTCCTGCCACACCTCCAGCGTGCGGCCCTGGCCGAAGCTGGTGGCCCGCACCGCGAGGGCGAATTGCGCGGGCGCGGGCGCATTGACGCAGAGGGTCGCCGCCGCGCCGTCCATCCAGCGGAAGTTCTGCCCGCTCACCGGCTCGATGGGGTGCCAGCCGTCGCCAATCTGCAATGACGGGCCGGTGAGCGGCGGGCCGGGCTTGGGGCGGTAGATCGACATGAAGTTGTCGCGGAAGATCGGCGGGCCATCGGCCACATCCGTGATCAGCGCCTGGATGGCGTCGCGCTCGCTCTCCTCGACGAAGGGGCCGGTCTCCACGTCATAGCGATAGTAGCTGACGATATAGCTGATATTGTAGCTGTGGACGACAGCCAGGGGCTGGGCGTTGGTGGCCGGGCTGACGATATCGGCGCCGCCCAGGTCCATGGGGCGGGCGAAGCGATAGAGCGGCGAGCAGGGCAAGGCGTTGCGATTCTCGACGGTGCGCGAGATATAGCCGGCCAGGATGGGGCGCTGGTGCTGCGTCTGGTAGAGCATCCGCTTGGCGAGCGGGGCCACGCGCACGGCCACGAACGGTAACTCCAGGATCGGGCCGGGATCGGGGGCCTTGGTCAGGAAGTCCACGCCGGGTGGGAAGGTGATGCGCCGATCGCTGCGCGGGTAGATGGGCAACTCGACCAGCAGCGCCGCCAGCAGGATGCAGCTCAGCGCCCCGGCGGCGACCGCGCCGCGCGGGCGGGGCAGGGCCGCCACCCGCGCCAGCAAGACCGCGCAGCCCCACCCGCCCAGCACGCTCATCGCCATCAGCGTCAAGATCTCGAAACGCTCGACCTTGCCGATCAGGTTGAAGATGGGCAGGTTGCCGATCAGGGCGAAGGGCAGCGGGATCGTATGCCCGGCGAAGGTGTCCTGCCCGGCGATGCGTAGCGTCGTGCCCATGGCGAAGATCGCCGCCACCACGGCCACGATGGTCCAGAAGGGGGCGTCGCGCCGCCGCCGGATGGCCCACAGGCCGAACAGGGCCAGGGCCAGCGCCATCAGACCCAGCCCCAGATAGCCGGGCACCTGCTCCGGGTCCAGCCCCTGCCACCAGGGCGCCCCGATGCCGAACCACTTGTGATCGGGCGGCGGCAGGACGAAGCTGACCAGATCGGCGGCGTGGACGCTCTGCTGGCCGGTGGCCTCGGCAGTGATGCGCTGGCTCTGCGTGCTGCGCCAGGCGCCCCAGGCATAGGGGCCGCCCAGCAGCACAGCGGGGATCAGGTAGCCGGGCGCCAGGTAGAGCAACCGCCGGGCCGTCGCGGCCAGCCGGGCACGCCACGCCGGGGCGGGCGCCGCATCCCCCGCGGGCAGCGGGACCAGGAGCGTGTAGACCACGTAGCCGGCCATGAAGAGGACCAGCAGTATTTCGTAGTACGAGTTGACCAGCATGGCGCAGACCAGGAACACCGCCGCCGCGGCAGCCCAGCCCCGCGACCGGCTATCCCAGGCGCGCAGCCATGCCTCCGCGGCCAGCGGCACCCATTCGAGCGCCAGGATGTTCAGTTGCTTGATGGCGTCCAGGCTGTAGGGGGTGAGGGCGAAGATGACCCCGCCCAGGAAGGCGGCCAGGTGGCGCAGCGCTCCTTGCGGCGCGGGCGGCCCCGCGGGAGCACGGCGGCCCAGGCAGTAGAGCACCAGCCGGTAGGCCGCGTAGCCGGTCAGCGTGTAGCAGGCCAGCACGATGGTGTTGTACGAGGCTAGCAGGCCCCAGAGCAGTTGCGGGATCAGTCCGATCAAGCCGTTGGGCAGGGCCAGGTCATGCAGATAAAGATCGACCCCGGTGGGGTAGTAGAGCAGATCGGTGTGGAAGGGGTTGGTGTGCCGCACCAGCAGCGCCTCTTGGAGCCACCACAGGTTCCAGAGGTTCTGGTCGCGATCGGGAATGAGGTTGCCGGTGATGCGGCTGTCGAAATAGAGGATGGTGGGCCAACTGACCAGCACGGCCAGCGCAAAGTAGCCCAGCAGCGCCAGCACATGCGGCACCCAGGGCGGCAGCGCCCGCCCCCGCGCCTGCGGCGCGCTCACGCGGCCCATCCCATCACGGCGGAGACGGCGCGTATATAATGTACCGGATGCCCGAAGAATGAAATCGCCAACTCGATCCTATCGATATAAAAGCCCATGTCCATGCTACCTGCTACAACACCCGCCATTATAGCCCAAGCCCGCGCGGAGGCTCAAGCCGCCGGCTACGTTTACAAAGGCCGCCTGCGCGGCCTCGTTGCTTGACCCGCCCGTTGGCGGGCCGGGCACCAGGAGATGCACCCAACGCGGCAGGCGCCCGTAACCTCCCGGCCCATCCGGGCGTAATCACTGTGTTGATCGGCGCCGGCCCGGCGCGGGTCTGCCGCTACGCGGCGTGAGCAGGGTCCGTTCCAGAGAGGGAGTAGCAACGATGACCACAACAGAGGTAGAGATCAGCCTCTTCGATCCCAACACAGCGACCGACGCCGAGTGGATCGCCTTCAACACCTTCAAGAATGCGGCGCTGGCCGAGCGCCAGCCGGATGACCCGCCGCGCACGGTCGAGCAGCGCCAGGTGGACCTGCGCAACATCCCGCCGATGTTCAACGTGCGGCACTGGCTGGCCTGGGATGCCGGCCGCACGACCGTGATCGGCGTAGCAGGGCTGGTTCTGATCGAGATGGAAGAGAACCGCCACCTGGCCCAGTTCGAGTTGGACGTGCTGCCGGCCCACCGGCGCCGGGGGCTGGGCAGCCGCCTGCTGGGCCTGCTGGCCGATCAGGCCCAGGCGAGCAACCGCAGGCTCTTGATGGTAGAAACCCATGGCGCCGTGCCGGCGGGCGACGCCTTCATGGCCCACGTGGGCGCCCACCTCGCGCTCGAAAGCCACATCAACCAGATTGACCTGACGGAAATCGACCGCGATCTGCTGCGCGCCTGGCAAACCGATGCCCGGCACACCGGCTTCGCGCTGGGGCTATGGGCAGGGCCCTACCCCGAGGCCGATCTCGACGCGATTGTCGAACTGGTCAAGGCCGCGAACGATGCGCCTAGAGGCGATCTTGACCTGAACGACTTCGAGTGGACCGCCGAGCAGTTGCGCGAGCAAGAGGCGGCCCAGCAGGCGCGCGGCCTCGAACGCTGGACCATGTATGTCCGCGAGACGGCCACCGGCGAACTGGCCGGGTATACGGAAGTGTTCTGGGACCCCGGTAAGCCGGCCCTGTTGGAACAGGGTTTTACCGCCGTCTGGCCGCGCTACCGGGGCCACGCGCTGGGCCGCCGGCTCAAGGCGGCCATGCTCGACAAAGTTCTGCGCGAGCGTCCGCAGGTCCGCTACGTGCGCACCGGCAACGCCGACTCCAACGCCGCCATGCTGAAGATCAACACCGACCTCGGCTTC
>JAICKM010000705.1 GCA_025927935.1 Chloroflexia bacterium
CGCCCAACGACCCGCTCTACCCGGTGCAGTGGGCCTACCCGCGCGTCAATGCCCCCGCCGCCTGGAGTACCGCCCAGGTGCCCGGCGTGATCGTGGCGGTGCTCGATACGGGACTCGATCTGAACCACCCGGAGTTCGCCGGGCGAATCCTGCCCGGCGTGAACTATGCCCGTCCGGGCGCCTCGCCGCAGGACGACAACGGCCACGGCACGCATATCGCCGGGATCATCGCCGGCGCGGGCAACAACGGCGTCGGCGGCGCGGGTCTGGCCTGGCGGGCCTCCATCTTGCCCATCAAAGTGGCCGACAGCGGCGGTAACCTGACCAGCGAAGCCTGGATCAACGGCATCGCCTATGCCATCCAGCACCGCGCCCAGGTCATCAACATGAGCTTTGGCGGCACCACCTACAGCGGCAGCGAGCAGGCCGCGATAAACGACGCCTGGCGTGCCGGGTTGGTGGTGGTGGGATCGGCGGGCAACTCCGGCGACGGCGGCAACCCGGTGGAGTATCCGGCATCCTACGACAATGTCATCTCCGTGGCCGCCATCGGCAGCGATAATGCCCGCGCCTACTACTCGGAGTACAACCGCTTCGTCGATGTCACCGCGCCCGGTGGCAACGCCCGCTTCAGCAACGACCCTCCCGACCGCTTCATCCTCAGTAGCTGGCCGCTGGGCCTGCAAAGCAATTATCAGACGGGCTATGGTCAGGAGATCGGTACGTCCCAATCGGCGGCCTTTGTCTCCGGCCTGGCCGCCCTCATGCTCAGCACAGGCCCCGGTTGGAGCAGTGCGACCATTGTCGACCGCATCCAGCGCACGGCCACGGATCTGGGGCCGCCGGGCCGCGACGACTCCTATGGCTACGGCCTGATCAACGCGGCAGCAGCCATCGCCAATCCGCCGGGCCAGGGTCCCCCACCGGCCACGGCGACCGCGCGCCCGGTCCCGCCCACGACCGTGCCGCCCACGGCCACGCGCCCGCCCGTGCCGCCCACACCCCGCCCGGTTACGCCCACGCCGACCATCGGGCCGGGCTGCCTCTTCTCGGACGTCTGCCCGCAAACCGACTGGTTCGGCCCCTTCGTGCAGGACCTGGTGAACCGGGGCGCCGTGAGCGGCTATGGCGACAACACCTTCCGCCCGCAGGCCAACATCACCCGCGGCCAGGTCGCCAAGATCGCCGTGCTGGCCGGACGGCTGGATTTGGACACGCTGAGCGGGCCGCACTTCCGCGACGTGCCACCCACCAATCCGCTGTATGCGTATATCGAGACGGCCTACGCGCACGGCATCGCCTTTGGCTACGCCGATGGCACTTTCCGGCCCGCCGCGCCTATTACGCGCGGGGAACTGGCGAAGATGGTCGTGCTGGCCCGCGGCTGGGCGCTGGATACGCCGGAGACACCTACCTTTGTCGATGTGCCCTACGGCAGCCCCTTCTACTTCTATATCGCGACCGCGGTGAACTTGCAGGTGATCTCCGGTTATGAGAACGCCACTTTCCGGCCCTACGCCAACACGACCCGCGCCGAGGCTGCGAAGATCATCGATGTGGCCGCCGCCACCTTCCGGCCCGGTCTCGGCAGCGCGGTGAACAGTCTAGTCGCCGGCCCTGCTGTACCGGCCCCGCCCTGATCGGCAGCGCCGCTCACATCCGTTCGCAAGTTCACCGCGAAAGAACGAAGAACGCGAAGAGTATTTATATTAGTTTTGTTCTTCGCACCCCTCGCGTCTTCGCGGTGCATAATAAGCGCCGGCTTTGACGCAACCCGGCGGTGCCCGGTATAATACGGGAGTCGCGCGAATAGCCGTGCCGGAAAGGGAACAGGGAGATGCCAGAGCGGGTAGACGAATGGGATGACGAGATTGCGCCGGTCCACAAACCGGGCGCCCCGGCGCCGTCCATGCCCGTTGCCGCCGTGGAGACGGCGCCCACGGAATCGCCCGCCCTCGTGCCCGGCGAGGCGGCGGATGGCGAGGACGATGCCGATCGGCACATTCCCTGGCGGCAAGCCATCCGCGGCGCCCCAACCTGGATCTGGTTGATCGCGATCTTCTCCATCGGCTCAATTTGCGTGATGATGTCTACGGTGGTCTTGCTTTTTGCGCTCCTCAAATAATTCCGCGCCGGTGGCGGAACCGCCTGTCGCCCAGGCTGCCGTGGGCGGTGCGCGGCGCGTCGCCCGCAACATCGCCGGCCCGTTCGCCGCCCAACTCCTCGGCCGCTTCCTGACCACGGCCTATGCCGCGGCTATGTACCGGCTCATGGCGGCACCCGATCAGTCGAACGAACTACAGGGCTACCTCATCGCGGGGCTGCTCACCACCTATGCCGGGATCATCACCGACTGGGGCCTGAGCACCTGGCTTACACGCGAGGTCGCCGCCCATCGCGGTGATACCGATGCGTTGAAGAAGACACAAACCTTCTTCGCCGAAACGCTGGCCGCCCGGCTGGGGCTGGCGGCTGTTGCCTGCGCGACCTTGCTGATCGTGGCGGCCACGCCGGCTCTGTCCGGGCTGTTCCAACTCTCGGCCTCCGGGGCCGCCGCGCTGGTGCTGCTCGGCCTGACGCTGCTGCCCGGCGCCTTCTCCAGCGCCGTCACCGCTGTGTATAACGCCTATGAGCGCATGAACCTGCCGTCCTGGCTCACGGTGCTCACCGCGTTTGTCAATCTGATGCTGGGCCTGGGCGCGCTGGTGCTGGGCTGGGGCGCACCGGGCCTGGGCGCGGCATCCTTGCTGACCACGAGTGCCACGGCTTTCCTGTTCTACCGCCTGCTGCGGCGCGACTTCTTCGTCCCGTCCATCCGCTGGCAGACGGGTGCCGTCCGGCAGATGCTCGTCGTGGCCTTCCCGCTCATGGTCAACGGGTTGCTCATGTTCATTTTCTTCCGCTTCGACTCGTTTATCATCAACCACTACCAGCCGCAAGATGTGCCCGTCTATGATGTGGCGTACAGATTCATCAACGTCACCCAGATATTGCCGCCCATTGTCGTGCTCGCCTTTTTCCCAGCGATGGCGCACGCCGCGATTCATGATCGCGCGGCGCTGGCGCGCCACTATCGCATGGCCGTCAAGCTCATGCTGCTGATTGCCCTGCCAATGGTCGCCGGGACGGTGGTGCTGGCCGAGCCGCTGATCACCATCTTCACGCTGGGCAAAGCGGGCTATCTGCCCTATGCCGCCTGGGCGCTGGCGATTCTGATCTGCTACTTGCCCTTCAGCTTCATCAACGGAGTCACGCAGTATGTGCTAATCGCGCTCAACCGCCAGGGACGGCTGACCTGGGTCATCGGGGGCGCGGCGCTGTTCAATATCGCCGCGAACTTGCTGGCCGTGCCGGTCTTCGGCATTTACGGCGCCGCGGCGGTAACGGTCCTCACCGAACTGGTGTTGCTGGTGCCCTTCCTGGCCTGGGCGCGAGCGGACCTGGGGCCGGCCGTGCTGCGACCAGGGCCGGCGGGGATCAAATTAGCCCTGGCCGGCGGCGCGCTCGGCGGGGTCACGGCGGGGTTGAGCGCTGTGGGGCTAGGGGGGCTACCCGCGGTGGTGGGCGGCGTGCTGGCCTATGGCGCGGCGCTGGGCGCTCTACGCATTTTCAGCCGGGCGGAGTGGGCCGTGGTGCGTAGCGTGGTCCAGCGCCGTCGTGCCACCGCATAGGAAGCAAGAAGGCGCTCTGGCGGGTGCTAGGCCCAAACCCGACATTGCTGCAACGCGGGGCAAAGTAACTTGATAATAGTAAAATTAAGTATA
>JAICKM010000788.1 GCA_025927935.1 Chloroflexia bacterium
CGCTGAACTCGCCCTGGGACCTGGCCTGGGCCGCGGGCACGCTCTATATTGCTATGGCCGGTCGCCATCAGTTGTGGGCCTTTGACCCCGCCGCGCAAACCGTCCAGCCCTATGCGGGCACGGGCCGCGAGGCGTTGCAGGACGGATCGCTGCACGCAGCCAGCCTGGCCCAGCCGACGGGACTGGACACCGACGGCCGCTTGCTCTACTTCACCGACAGCGAGGCCCAGGCGGTGCGTAGCGCGGGCGTGGGCGGGGGCGACGTGCATACCTATGTGGGCACCGGCCTGTTCGACTTCGGCGACAAGGATGGGCAGGGCGATGCCGTGCGCCTGCAACATCCCTTCGGCGTGGCCCAGCACGGCGAGACGCTCTATGTCGCCGATACATATAACTGCAAGATCAAGCGGCTCGATCCGCGCACGCGCACCGTCACAAGCTGGCTGGGCGCGGCAGAACGGGGCCGGGCCGACGGTGCGGGCACGGCGGCGCACTTCAACGAGCCGGAAGGCGTGAGCATCGCCGGCAACCGCCTGTATATTGCCGACACCAACAACCACGCCGTTCGCGTGGTCGATCTGGATGATCCCGAGGGCCGTGTGAGCACTGTGGACCTGCGCGATCTCCCGGCCCTCTAGCTGAGTGCCCGGAGTCCGCTTGCCCAACTTCAGATCGCTGGACCCCTGGCTCGCAGCTATCTTGCTGGGCGCCCTGCTGCTGCGCCTGTTCTACCCGGCCCTGGCCGGCTTGCCCGAGCGGACGCCGCTGCACGGCTTCGTGATCGACGAAGCCGAATATTACGGCGCAGCGTCCGTGCTGGCCGACGGGCGCGGCCTCAGCTTCTATGATACCTTCACCTGGACGCGCACCCCCGCGTATGTCTTGCTGGTGGGAGCGCTGTTTGCCCTATTCGGGCGGCACACGGAACCCGTCTTCGTGGTGCAGGTGGGCCTGTCGGTGCTGACGCTGTGGGCGCTAGCCTGGCTGGCCGGGCGTGCTGCCGTGCGCGCTCCGGCGCTCGGCCTCTCGCGGCGGGCCGCCGAACGGATAACGGCGTTGATCGGCGCGGTCTGGTTGCCGTTCACCCTGTTCGCTAACCTCTTGCTCAGCGAAACGCTGTTCTTGCTGCTGATGGTGGGCGCGTTCGTGTTGCTGGCCCGTTACGCCGATGCGCGCCTGCCGGTCGCGGGCGCGGCGCCGGGTGAGGCAGATCGGGCGCGGGGCGCTTGGACGCTGCTCGGCGCGGGCCTGCTGCTCGGCGCGGCGGCGCTGACCCGCTCGACCGCGCTGGGGTTCATCCCCGTGGCAGTGCTGTGGGCGGGCTGGGTGGCCTGGCGGGCCGCGCCGGGGCGGCGGATTCCGTGGCGGGCGCCCGCGCTGGTGCTGGTCGGGGCGCTGGTGCTGCTGGTGCCGCAGGTCGCCCGCAACTACGTCGCCTATCACGGCCTGATCCTGGGCGATACCAGCAGCAGCTTCAACCTCTGGCTGGCGAGCGTCGGCGTGCGCGACGGCACGCGCCTGGCCGGCGACCTGGCGGCTATTCCTAGCCCGCTGGATAAGCAGAGCTACGCCTATAGCCAGGCGTTCGCCAATATCGCCGTGCAGCCGCTGGCTTTCCTGGCGAAAGGCGTGCGCGAATCGCGCGACCTCTGGACGATCAACTTCACCGCCGAGGAGCGCCAGACGCGCGGCTATACGCTGGGCCGCGTGCCCGCCGTCCATCTCTGGAGCTTGCTGGCGGGCGAAGACCTGCTCTATGTGCTGATTGTGCTGGTCGCCCTGCTGGGCCTGGCGACGGGGCCGCCCGACCCGTTCAAGGCGCTGGTGGGCCTCTGGACACTGCTCTGGATGGCGATGGCGTTTGTCTTTTTCGCCGTGACCCGCTTCCGCTTCCCGGTCGTGGCCTTGCTGCTGCCGTGGGTGCCGCTGGGCGGAGCCTACCTGCGCACGCTCTTGCCCGCGCGCATCCGCGCCCAGGCGGCCGGTCCGGTGCCGCCGCCCAGCCGGCGCGCGGCGGGCCTCTACGCGCTCGGCCTGCTGTTCGCCATCCTGGTCGTGCCGACCATCCCCTGGGGAGAGACGATCACCGGGGCGGAGCGCTGGGTGGCCCAGGCGCCGTATCGGGCCGCCGTGCCGCTGGTGACGAGCCGGCCCGTTCAGGCGCTGGACCTGCTGGCGCGCGCCGCGCCCGACGCGCCAGACACGCTCTACGCGACCGATGCCGCCCAACTGGCCCAGGAGGCGGCGCAGGACGTGCCCAACCCCGCCGTCCTCGACCGGCTCGCCAACCGGCCCGAAGTGTCGCTCGGCCCCGGCAGCCCGCTGGGGGCCGGGTATGAACCGTATTTGCTCAGCGGCGCGATTGCCCGCCTGGGCGGCAATTTGTCGGGCGCGCGGTCGGCGTTCCGGGCGCGGGCGATCCAGACGGCGGGGGCCGAGGCGGTCGATTGGGCCGCGCAGTTCTTGCTGCCGCCGCGTGCCAACCGCCTCGACCTCGGCGGCGATCTCGACTTCGGTGCGCCGCAGGGATTTTATAGTAGTGAGAATAGCGGGACCGGGGATGCGGCGATCACCTATCGCTGGAGCGGCCCCGTGAGTCTGATTCGCCTGCGCCCGGCGACGCCCTGGCACACCCTCGTGGTCCGCTGGAGCGGCGCGCGCCCGCCCGGCGTGCCGTCCGCCCAGGTCACTGCGACGCTACGTGTACCCGGCGGCGACGCCCTGCAAACGGTGGCGCTGCCACCCGGCGATACCTGGGTGGAGACGGTGCTACAGCCTGGCGGCGCCACGCCGGTCACAAGCCCCAGGGTCGAGTTGCAACTGGCGGCCAACGGCTTTGTGCCTGGCGGCTATGATCCGCGGACGCTGGGCGTGCGCGTCGATTGGGTGGAACTGCGATGAGCGGCGCCCCCCGCGCGGCGCGCGCCCGGCCCTGGCCCGCGCGGGGCGATTGGGCCGGGTGGCTGCTGCTGGCGGCCCTGGCGCTGCTGGGCGTGTTGCTGCTGCTCAAGGTGATCGATACCGTCCAGATCATGATCGGGCTGTTCAACTGGCCCTTCCAGTCCGACGAGTCGGAGAGCATGATCGTCGCCGAGACGCTGCTGCTCGACCGGGGCGTGAACATCTTCGGGCCGATCACGCCGCAGCAGTTCATCGCCGCGCCCTATCCGCCGCTCTATTACCTGCTGAACTGGCCGTTCATCCATGTCCTGGGGCCGACGTTCAAG